>CALBTN010000089.1 GCA_937967345.1 uncultured Rubrivivax sp.
CGATCACCCGCTTCAGGTAGCCGGCTTCGAGCTGCTGCACGTACTGCAGCTGCTGCGCGTCCAGGCCGCGGCCGTCGCCGTCGGCGCCCGACAGCAGCGCGCCGCTGCCGTCGAGCACGCTCACCGCCTTCGGGTTCAGCTCGGGCACGCTGCTGGACACCAGGTGCACGATGCCGGCGATCTGCGCGCGTTCCAGCGTGCGCCCCGGGTGCAGCGTCAGCAGCACCGACGCGCTGGGCTTTTGCTGCTCGCGAAAAAAGCCGTTCTGGTTGGGCAGCGCCAGGTGCACGCGCGCCGCCTGCACCGCCGCCAGCGAGCCGATCGAGCGCTCGAGCTCGCCTTGCAGCGCGCGCTGGAAGTTCAGCCGCTCCTGGAACTGGGTCTGGCCGAACGGCGACTTGTCCATCAGCTCGAAGCCGCCGACCGCACCCTTGGGCAGCCCGGCCGAGGCCAGCTTGAGCCGTACGTCGTGCACCTGGTCGGCCGGCACCAGGATCGCGTTGCCGCCGTCGGCGTGCTTGTACGGCACGTTCATCTGCGACAGCTGCGCCAGCACCGCGCCGCCGTCCTTGTCGGACAGGCCGGCGAACAGCACCCGGTAGTCGCCCTGCGCCTGACGCAGCGTCAGCGCCACCGCGATCGCCAGCAGCAGCGCCACGCCGACGCCCAGACCGAGCAGCGACTTCGCCGGCAGCGCGCCGACGCGGGCGATGAACCCGGGCGCTGCGGTATTCAGCGGCACCAGGGTCTGCGGCGCGGACGGCACGACGGCGTTGTCCATGTGGGCGTGGGAGATGCGTGGGGCAGGCGGTGGCCTGCAAGCAGCTTGAACGTGGATTGTTCGGCAGCCACCTGCCGGCCATGGCACAAGAAGCCGAGCAAAGCGCCGGCAGTTACACACGATCGCCGCTTTGCTGCGTGCCTAGACTTCGCCGACCACAAAGGCGGCCGATGGATCTGAAGCTCAAGCCCTTCGACTTTGCCCAGGCGGTGGCGCGCGCCGGCCTTGGCGCCGACGGCGTGCCGCTGGCGCGCGCGGCGCAACCCGGCGGCGGCGCGAGCTTTCGCACCGCGATGGCCGACGCGCTGCAGGCGGTGAGCGCGACCCAGGCCGAGGCGCAAACGCTGCAGCGCGAGCTGCAGCTGGACAACCCGGCGGTCAGCCTCGAGCAGACGATGGTCGCGATGCAAAAGGCGCAGCTGGGCTTTCAGGCCACGCTGCAGGTGCGTAACCGGCTGGTGGCCGCCTACAGCGAGATCATGAACATGCAGGTGTAGCGCGCCGGCGCCACAAGGGCGTGCAGCGCCGCTCAGCAGCGCGGGTAGCCGGCCAGCGCCGCGCCCGGCGCGCAGACCTTGGCCCGGCCCAGCGGCGTCAGCGCCACGCGCAGCGCCGCGCCTTGGCGGCCTTGCAGCACGGCGTGGCCGCTGACCGCAGGCAACCCGAGCGGGCCGCCCGCGGCGATGTGCATCTCGCCGCCGTCGGCCAGCGTCACCCCCGGGTGATCGCTGGCGTGCACCGCCTTGAGCCGGCAGGCCTGCGCGATGCGGCAATCGCAGCCGCTGACGGTGCTCAGCGCCCAGCACCACTGCGTGCCGCCTTGCAGCGTCAGGTGCAGCGTCTGGCCGCGCTGCGCCGCCAGCAGCCGCGCGTCGGCCAGATCGGCCGCCAGCTGCTCGGCCGCGGCCTGCAGCCGGTGGCGCGCCAGCACCTCGCCAAACGACGGCACCGCCAGCGTCATCAGCAGCGCCACGATCGCCAGCGCCACCATCAGCTCGATCAGCGTCAGGCCTCGGCCTGGCGGGTGCCGCAAGCGGTGTGGCCGGCCGCGCGCCGCCGCGCCGCGCATCAACGGTTCCAGCAGCGCGCCGACGGCGCGTACTCGGCCACGCCGTCGTGCACCTGCAGCCGCAGTTCGGCGCAGGCCGCATCGGCGGCGGCCAGGGTGTCGGCGCGCGCGGTGGCCACCGCCTCGAAGCGTGTGCCGCCGCCGTGCAACGCGATGTCGTAGCGGCCTTCGCTGCTGTGTGCGGCCGCCGCGCCGCGCAGCGCATCGAGCTGCGATGCATAGATGCCGTGGTGCGCGCGGTGGCTTTCCTGCGCCAGCTGCACGCGCTGCAGCGCGGCCACCGCATCGGCGCGCTGGCCGCGCAGCAGCTGTGCCCGATACGACGGCCAGGCCACGCTCAGCAGCAGGCCGGCCACGGTCATCGCGATGACCAGCTCGACCAGCGTGAAGCCGCCCCGGTGCGCGCCGCGCAGCATGAGCGGCCCTTCAGCGCAACGACAGCAGCCGGCGGCGCTGCTGCGTCTGGTCGATGTAGCGCTGCAGCGTGCGCTGCGCCTGGCCGTCGAGCTCGACGAAGCTGCAGCCCAGGCGCTGGCCGCCGCCGCTGCCCTGCGGCATCGCGCCGACATGCTGCAGGCACAGCGTGACCTCGAACGCGGTGGCGCCGTCGAGCTCGATGCGCGTGCCGGCGATGTGCGTGCCCGGCTGCAGCGCCGGCACGTCGTCGGGCAGCCGCAGCGCGCAGCCGCCGGCGCTCAAGTCGACGATGCGCAGCGCGATGCGCATGTCGGGCAGCGACGGGTGGCGCAGCAGCGCCTTGGGCACGCGCGGCTCGATGCTGCGCACGCGGTAGCTGTCGCGGCGCTGGAAGCGGTACAGCACCGCCGGCAGCCGCGCGCGCAGCGCGCTGGAGGCCGCGGCGCGCACCAGCACCAGCTCGTCCAGGTCGAACTGCAGCTTGATGCGGTCGAGGTAGGCCACCGCCACCGCCTCGTCGTCCTGCAGCAGCCGCTGCAGCTGCACGCCGCGCGCGTCGGCATCGGCGCACAGGCTGATCTGGCGCTGCGCTGCATCCACCGTCCACAGCTGGGTGCTCAGCAGCGCGCCTTGCGGCGAACTCAACATCAGCGGCGCGCTGGTGTCGCGCAACTGCTGCAGCAGCCGCAGCAGCTCGTGCGGGTCGTCGACGCGGAACTCGGCCCAGGCGTCGCGGCTGCCGTCGCCGCCCAGCGCGGCCGGTTGGGTGTCGTGGTACATGAGCGCTGCCTCAATGCAGCGTCGTGCTGCTCTTGCCCTGCATCAGCCGGTGCAGGTCGGGCAGCCAGGGTTCGGCCAGCTGCCGCACCTCGGCGTCGTTGAGCAAGATGCGCTGCATGATGCGCGACTTGGCGCTTTGCTCCTCGCGCGGCAGCGGCGCATCGCGCGAGGCCTGCTTGAGCTGGCTGATCAGCAGCACGCAGGCACCCTCGAGCTTGACCACCTGGTCCCAGTCGCCGCTGCGCGCGGCGTGCAGCATGGCGGCGCTGGCTTGTTCGATGGCTTCGTAGTAGCTCAGCACGGATGTGTTCATGTCGCGGTGGCTCATGTGGCGGTGGGGCTGGCGTCAGCGCACCGGCGCGATGGCGGCCCAGGCCTCGCGTAGGGGCTGCATCAGGCGGCGGCATTCATCCAATGCCGCGGTGTCGTTGTTCAGTTGCGCCTGCAGCAGCCGCTTGCCCACGTAGGCATACAGCGCGCGCAGGTCGGCGGCCAGTGCGCCGCCTTCGTCGAGGTTGAGGCTCGCCTTCAGGCCTTCATCGACGATGCGCGTGGCGCGGCCAATGGCCCGGCACTTGGATTCGACGGCGCCGCTGCGCATCGAACCCAGCGCCTGCGTCAGCGCCTCGTCGAAGCCGTCGAACAGCATCTGCACCAACTGGTGCGGCGACGCGGCGGCGACGCCGGTGCTCACGCCGACCTGTCGGTAGGCGCCGGCGCCGGCGTGCGGGAAGTGGAGCAGGGTGGACGCGAACATCGTGTCTGGAAGGGTTGCGGGCTGCCTTGAATATCGGCCCGCTCCCTGGTGACTTGAGCGGCCCGCGGCCGCACCGATGTGCGCGAAACGCGGCCGGAAACCGGCCGTGGGGGGCTAGTCGCTGCTCATGTTGAGCGCGGCCATCTGCTGCGCCACGTAGCTGGACAGGCTGTTCAGCGAGGCCATCTGCCGGTCCAGCGCCGTGTACTGCGCGCGCAGGCGCTTTTCCACCAGCGTGATGCGGTCTTCGAGCCGTTCCTGGCGGTCCTCGTTGAGCTCGATGCGCTTGCGCAGACCCTCGGTGCGCGTGCTGATGCTGCCGTCCATGGCCAGCACGCGGTCGGCCATGGCGCGCAGCTGCACGGCCATGCCGTTGTTCGACGGCGTCAGCAGGTCGCTGTGGGAGAACAGCTTCTTCATCTCGCCCAGGTTGGCCAAGCCGTTGGCCAGCTTGGTCTCGTCGAGCTTGATCGAGCCGTCGGTCTGCACGTCGAAGCCGACCTCGGCCAGGCGCGAGAACATCGCCGACGCACCGCTGCTGCTGCCGAGCAGGCCGCGCATCTGCGCGCGCATGGCCACCGCCGCGCTGTCGCCCTGCAGCGCACCGGCGGTCTTGCTGGCGGCGTCGTACTTGGTCTGCTCGGCGAGCAGCTTGTTCAGGTCGTTGTAGGCGGTGACGAAGGTGTCGAGCGCCTTGCGGATCGAGGCCGTGTCGGGCTTGGCCTCGACCAGCACCGGCGCGCTCGTCACCTTGCCCAGGCTCAACGTCATGCCGTCGAGCACGTTGGACAAGGTGTTGCTGTCCGAGCCGATCGACAGCCCGTTGAGGCTGGCCGCCGCGTTGGCCGCGGCCAGTGCCTGCGCCATGGTCAGGACGCCGGCCGACGGGTCGAAGGCCAGCGCCGACAAGCCCAGGCCGTCGGCGTTGTTGCCGTCGCTGTCGGTGACGCCGACGCGAAAGCCGTTGGCCTCGCCGGTGGCGGCCGAGCGCAGCACCAGGCGCGCGCCCGACGCGTCGCTCAAGACCGAGGCGACGACGCCGGAACTCAGCGCATTTATCTTGTCGCGCAGCTGCGCGAGCGACTCCGCCGGCGGCCCGACGCTGATGTTCACGGCGCTGGCGCCGTCCTTGAGCGTGAAGCTGCCGCCCGCGCCCCAGGTGCCGAGCTCGATGCGCAGCGTGCCTTCGCCGACCAGCGCGTCGGCCGAGGCGTACACGCCGCTGGCGTTGGACTGCACCGAGGCCAGGCGCTGCACCTCGATCGAATAGCTGCCGGGCAGGGTGCTGGCGCTGGTCGTCACCGCCACCGACGCGGCGTCGCTGCTCGTGCCGGTGGTCGCGTTCCAGGTGCTGGCGCGCGTCAGCGCCGAGGCGGCGTCGCGCAGCGCGGCCATGCCGGACTGCAGCTTGCCGTAGGTCGACAGCTTGGTCTGCAGCGAACTGGCTTCGGTCTGCAGCTTGACAACTGGCGCGCGCTCGGCCGCCACCAGTTGCGTGATCATGCTTTCGATGTCCAGGCCGCTGCCGATGCCGATGGAAGTGATGCTTGCCATGGTTTTTCCTTGATCGCTTGCGCTCGTTCGGCAGCGGCGCCGAGAACTTTAGGAACGAGCGCCCTCGCCCGGGCGCGCGGCCGGGGCGGGTAGGCGGCACCGCCGCGGGTTCAGCCGCGCAACAGCTGCAGGACCTGCTGCGGCAGCGCGTTGGCTTGCGCGACCATCGCGTTGCCGGCCTGCTGCAGGATCTGCGCGCGGCTCAAGTTGGCGGTTTCGGCCGCGAAGTCGGCGTCCATGATGCGGCTGCGCGCGGCGGCCTGGTTCTCGACGCTGACCTGCAGGTTGGAGATGACCGCGTCGAAGCGGTTCTGCGTCGCGCCCCAGACCGAACGCTGCGAGTTGATCTTGTCGAGCGCGGCATCGATGCTGCCGATCACCGCGTCGATCGCGGAGCCTGCTACCGCCGTCGTGGTGCCGAGGTCGCCGATGATGGCGGTTGTCGTCGTCACGCTCGTCAGCGACGCGTCCGCCGTCAGGGCGGTATTGCCCAGGACAATCGAGACGCGGTCGTTGCCGGTCGTACCGGCACCAACCTGGAACTCCAGCGAACCGGTGGCATTGAAGATCGTCGAGCCGTTGAAGGTCGTGCCGTTGAGCACGCGGTCGATCTCAGTCTGCAGTTCCTTGAACTCGTTCTGCAGCGAGTCCTGGTCTCTTTCGGTGTTGGACGCGTTGCGCGCCTGGATCGCCAGCTCGCGCATGCGCTGCAGCGAGTCGCCCATCTTGGACAACGCACCTTCGGCGACCTGCGCGTAGGAGATGCCGTCGTTGGCGTTGCGGATCGCGACGTTCATGCCGCGAATCTGGGCATTCATCCGTTCGGCGATCGCCAGGCCTGCGGCGTCGTCCTTGGCGGAGTTGACGCGCAGGCCAGAGGCCAGGCGCGCCATGGACGTCTTCAACGAACCCTGCGATCCGTCGAGGGCGCGCTGGGCGTTCAGCGACGCCAGGTTCGTGTTGATGGTCTGGGGCATGGCTCACACTCCTGTCCGTTCACGCGGATGAGTTCGACTTCGGGCGGCGCGGCCTCGCGTTGCGGGTCTGTGCCGTGTGCAGATCCCGACGGCGAAACCTGCTGCAGCGAATTCTTCAGGTGCGCCGCAGACAATGAGCCTGCGAAAAGCGCGCGCTTTGCAGCCCAGATCGAACGGCAGGGGCGGATATGCAAAAGGGACCGTCCACGACGGTCCCTTCGAGGGTGAGCGCAGGCGCTGGGTCAGCGCAGCAGACTGAGCACCTGCGAGGGCAGCTGGTTGGCCTGCGCGATCATCGCGTTGCCGGCCTGCTGCAGGATTTGCGCTCGCGACAGGTTCGCGGTTTCGGCCGCGAAGTCGGCGTCCATGATGCGGCTGCGCGCGGCGGCCTGGTTCTCGACGCTGACCTGCAGGTTGGAGATGACCGCGTCGAAGCGGTTCTGCGTCGCACCCCACACCGAACGCTGTGAGTTGATCTTGTCGATCGCGGCATCGAGATTCCCGATCACCGTGTCGATTGCGCTGCCTGCCACCGCCGTCGTGCTGCCGAGGTCGCCGATGATGGCGGTCGTCGTCGTCACGTTCGTCAGCGACGTGTCCGCCGTCAAAGCGGTGTTGCCCAGGGTGATCGAGACGCGGTCGTTGCCGGTCGTGCCGGCGCCGACCTGGAAGTCCAGCGAGCCGGTGGCGGTGAAGATCGTCGAGCCGTTGAAGGTCGTGCCTTTGAGCACGCGGTCGATCTCGCTTTGCAGTTCCTTGAACTCGTTCTGCAGCGAGTCCTGGTCCTTTTCGGTGTTGGACGCGTTGCGCGCCTGTACTGCGAGTTCGCGCATGCGCTGCAGCGAGTCGCCGACCTTGGACAACGCACCTTCGGCGGTCTGCGCATAGGAAATGCCGTCGTTGGCGTTGCGGATTGCGACGTTCATGCCGCGGATCTGCGCATTCATGCGCTCGGCGATCGCCAGGCCGGCGGCGTCGTCCTTGGCGGAATTGACGCGCAGGCCTGACGACAGCCGGGCCATCGAGGTAGCCAGCGACGAACTCGACGCCGAGAGGCTGCGTTGCGCGTTCAGCGACGCGATGTTGGTGTTGATGGTTGCGGGCATATGTGCTCCTGTGGGCTGAAATGAACCCGGCTGTCGCGCCGGTGATATGTCCGCCGCGGCGCGCCGCGGCCGATCACCGCCCGACGCTAGCCGGCTTCCCCGGAGACGGCCCTATTGATATCGAGGTGCCGACCCGATGACCGTCTAACCGGACCGCGGATCCCGTTGCCGCGATCCGTTGGGGGGTTATCGAGCGCGCCCGGCGAAAACTTTAGCCTTCGGCCCGCGGCTCAACTCAAACTCGATTTGCTCCGGTGCGGCGAGGTGCCGCAGATTCACGGCGCAGATCGGTCGATGAGCCCGATGCGCGCCTTTCTAGACTCGGGCCGGCAACCCGTGGGACTTCGTCCGTCATGCTCATGCAACAACCTTCACCCCCCGGTGCCCGAGCCCATGTGCAGTGGCAGCAAGGCTGCCGGCTGGCCAGCCGCAACGACTGGCCGGGCGCCGAGGCGCGCTTCTCGCTCGCCGTGCGCCTGCAGCCGCGCGAGCCGGTCTACTGGTTGAACCTCGCGCGCGCGCAACTGCGCCGCGGTGACCGGTCCGCCGCCGCCGACGCGGCCCAGCGGGCCCTCGCGCTGCGGCCTACCGACGAGACGGCGTGCGCACTGGTCGCCCACTGCCTGCTCGAACTGAATCGCCCCGCCGAGGTCGTCGCGCTGTTGCGCGCGTATCCAGCACAAGGCATACGCGACGCCGGGCTTCACTTCGTGCTTGGCCAGGCGCTCGAGGCGCTGCATCGCCCGCGCGAGGCCATCACTGCGTACATGGACGCGCTCGCACTGCAGATCGACCTCGCAACCGCGCATGCGCGCCTGGGCTTCTGCTTTCTCCGCCTCGAGATGCGCGAGGAAGCGGCGCAGTGCTTCCGCACGGCCCATGCTCTAGGCGTCGGCGAGCAGAGCTTGAACATCCTGGGGCAACTCGCGTACCGCGAACGCGAGGTGTGCCGGTGGATCGACGAGGCGGCCGACGCGCAGCGGATCCGTAGTGGCGTTGCCGCGTTGCCCGAAGGCGCTGACACACCAGCGACGGTCTTCGCCATGCTGGCGATGTGGGACGATCCCGCGCTGCATCGGCACGCTGCGTCGTCCTCATCTCGGTACCTGGCTCGTGGTCTGACGCAGCTGCCCGCCGTGGCCATGCCCGCGCCGGCCGGCCGGCGCCTGCGCATCGGCTACGTATCGAGCGACTTCTGCCAGCACGCGACCACGATCCTGATGGCCGGCATGCTCGAGAGCCACGATCGCCAGCGCTTCGAAGTGACGCTCTACTCTCACGGCCCGGACGATGCCTCGACGATGCGTACCCGCGTGCACGCCGCCGCCGAACACGTGGTCGACATCGCCGCCCTCGACGCGCGCGCGGCGGCCGAACGCATCCGCGCCGACGCCATCGACATCCTCGTCGACCTGAAGGGCTACACCCGGGAGTCGCGCGTCGAGATCTTCGCGCTGCGACCGGCGCCGCTGCAGGTGTCGTTCCTCGGCTACCCCGGAACCGTGGGGGCGGACTGGATCGACTACGTGATCGGCGATCCGCAGGTCACGCCGCTCGCGCACGCCGCCGACTTCAGCGAGAAGATCGCGCAGATGCCGGTGTGTTACCAGCCCAACGACAGCCGCCGCCCGCTGCCCGCGCCGACGACGCGTGCCGAGTGCGGCCTGCCGGAAGACGCGGTCGTCCTGTGCGGTTTCAACCAGCCCTACAAGATCTCGCCCGACGTGTTCGACAGTTGGTGCCGCATCGTGCACGCAACACCCGGCAGCGTGTTGTGGCTGCTCGAGTGGAACGCGCAGGTGCGCAAGAACCTAGAACCCGAGGCCGCTGCGCGAGGTATCGATCCGGCGCGCATCGTCTGGGCCCCGCTGCTGCAGTACGAAGCGCACCTTGCACGCCTGCGCCAGGCCGACATGTTCCTCGATACTTGGCCCTACAACGCCCACACCACCGCCAGCGATGCGCTCTGGGCCGGCGTTCCGGTGCTGACCTTGCGTGGGCGTAGCTTCGCAAGCCGGGTCGCCTGCAGCCTTGACCATGCGATGGGACTGACCGACCTGGTGCACGACGATGTGGCGGCGTTCGAGGCGGGAGCGATTGCACTCGGTCACGATCGGCCGCGCCGCGCTGCCCTGCGCCGTCACCTCGAAGACCGGCGCAGCGCTTCGCCGCTGTTCGACAGCGCGCGCTTTGCACGCGACCTCGAGAACCTCTATCAACGCATGGCCGAGCGCTGCGCCGCCTGTCTGCCAACCGAACACCTGCCGGCTGCTGTGGCCAGGACGGGAGCCGATTGATGCGAGTCGCCGTCGTCACTCCGTACCACAAGGAGCCGCGCGAGTGGCTCGAACGCTGCATTGCCAGCGTCGCCGCGCAGACGCACGCCTGCGATCACATCCTGGTTGCCGATGGCCACGCGCAGGACTGGATCGACGGCGCGGGCGTGCGCCACCTGAAGCTCGATCGAGGCCACGCCGACTACGGCAACACGCCGCGTGCACTCGGCGCGCTGCTGGCGGTTAGCGAAGGCTACGACGCGATCGCCTTCCTCGACGCCGACAACTGGTACGCGCTCGAACATGTGCAGCGTTGTGCCGAGGTCGCCGAGGCGACCGGCGCCGACTACGTCGCCGCCAGCCGCCACTGGGCGCGGGCCGACATGACGGTGATGAACGTCAACATTGCCGAGGACACGAGCGGCACCCACGTCGACACCAACTGCTTCTTCCTGCTCTTCGGCGCCTTCCACACGATCCCGCGCTGGGTGCTGATGCCCAAGCCGATGTCGATGTGGTGCGACCGCTTCTACCTGCAGTCGCTGCGCGAGGAAGGGCTGCGCGAGGCGCGCACCCACACGCGCAGCGTCTATTACCTGTGCACCTGGAGCGGCGTGTACCGCTCGATCGGCGAGGCGCCGCCCGCTTTCGCGAAGGATGGTGTGCCGGTCGAACGGCTGAAGGCCTGGCGCGAGCGGTTGCGGCCAGGCGACCTCGCGGTGGTGCAGCGCCTCGCGGGCTGCAGCCTCGACAAGGCTCTCCGCCTCACGCGCGCGGCCTGAGTCATTCGAACAATCGACAAGGAACCCACGATGACCGCCATTCCCCGCAACGACGCCGATGCCATCGTCGCGCGCCTGGACCACACGGCGTTCCTGGCCGCAGCGTCGCTCGACGATCGGATCGACCTCGTCAATCGGGCCGCGGGCCGTCGGCTGGAAAGCGCACAGGCCGCGGCCGTGTGGTTGCAATGGTTGTCCAACTTGCCGCAGCAAGGCGACGTGGAGACGCTGCGCCGGCTGGTCAAGGAGGTGATCCTGCTGGCGCCGTACGCGGAAGTCTCCGAGTCGCTTTTCGACACCCTCACCGCAGGCGTCGAGGATCTCGCGCCCGCCGGCACGCCGGTGTTCATGATCACGAGCTGCCGCAAGTATCTGGACAAGGCGCGCCAACTGCGGGCCAGCTTGGCCGAGCGCGGCGCGCTTGCCTGGATCATCAGCGGCGACCAAACCCTTGCGCACGTTCGCTGGAACGACGAAGGCTGCGTGCTGCCAGTGCCCGACACCTACGAGGCGTTGCCATCGAAGGTCCTCCGCGGGGTCGAAGCAATGGTCGAGCGCTACGGCCCGTGCACGGTGGTCAAGATCGACGACGACTGCCAACCCGACGCGGCGTTCGACATCGAGATCTTCAAGAGTCTGTGCCTGAAGCACGACTACATCGGGGTCGGCGGCATGACTGCCCATCACGACCGGCTCTGGCACCACGGCAAGACGTCGCGGCGCATCGGCGTTTACGGCCGGCGCCACCACGGATCGTGGGCAACCGGGGGGTGTTACGTGCTCAGCGCGCGCGCGACGCGGTTGATCGCCAAAGAGGCGATGTTCTTTCCCGGCGAGTTCAGCGGCGAGCACTATGAGGACAAGGCGATCGGCGATTTCCTTCGCCGGCGCGGCATCACTCTCCACCAACTTGCCGCCTATGGGGTCATGGGTGTTGCGGTCAGCCACCAGGAACGACTGGTCGAAGCCATCGCCGCGACGCCCGTGCTGACGGTACCGGTGCCGGCTGAGTCGGGTCCGGCAGACCACCGCCAGGTCAGCGCCGAGGCCATGCTGTCGGCGCTGCCTCGCCCCATCGCCGTCGTCGGCAACGGCCGGTGCGCCCGTGAGTTCGGCGCCCGCATCGATCGCTACGCGAGCGTGATCCGCCTCAACAACTACGTGCTCGAAGGCTTCGAGACCCTCGTCGGTCGCAAGACCGACCTACGTGTCACGTCGGGGCGGCACGACAGCGAGCCGCGTTCGGACGTCCCGGAGTTGAGTCCGTTCCATGCCCAGCGTCCCGAGTCCACGGCCTTGCCGGGTTACCGGCAGCGCGGCGGTCAGGCGCTGGCCACGCCCGACATCGACATCGGCCCGCTGCTGCCCGCGCTGCCGAAGCCGTCGACCGGCATTGCCCTGCTCGCGCTGTGCAGTCATCTGGGCATCGAGGTCGACGCCTACGGCTTCGACGGCTTCCGCAGCGGGCACTACTGGGACGGCCGAGCCGATCGCGACGTACACCGCGAGAACGAGCTTGATGTGCTGCTGAGCCTGCCCGGAGTGACCTTGATGGGCGCGTCGTACGACTACGCCGGCGTCTACGACGTCTGCCACACCGAGCATGCAGGCTATGACAGCAACGAAGGCCTGCGCCTCGTGCGCGCGTTAGGCATCGAGTTGCGCGGCGAGGCTATCCTTGAGTTTGGAGCCGGTAATGGCGGCTTGGCGCATCACCTGCAAGCCAGCGGCAATCGCGTCATCGCCATGGAAGCGTCGGAGGTGGCGTTGCGGCGCATCCCGGTCGTGGACAAGGTGCGCGGCGACTGTTTGGACCTGGCGCGGCTGAACGTCGAAACAGGCACGTCCTTCGACCGCTTTGTCGCCATCGACGTGCTGGAACATCTGACCGAGAACGACGCCCGAATCGCCATCCGCGAGGCGGCGCGGCTGTGCCGCGGCCTGCTGGTGACGGTGTCGACGAGGCCCAGCGGGCTGCTGGGGCCGCACGGTGAAAACCTGCACTTGACCGTGCGCCCGGTCGGCTGGTGGGTCGAGCTGATCCAACGGTACTTCGTGGTGAGCGGCGTGGTACCTGGTATCGAAGTCGGTCAAGTCGTCCTGGAGGGTCAGTCGCGGCAGTTCGGTGCCGTCGAGCAGGCGCCGAATGCGATCGAGCTGGAGCTGCCGCCGCGTCTACCCGCGCTCGGCCTGCCCGATGACTACCGCTGCCGCGATGTGCCGGAGTACTTCGTCGATTCTGTCGACAGCTGCTCCGGGGTGGAGTGGCAGCCCGATGTCTACCCCGCCGCGGCGCGTCTCGCCCGATCGTTCGGCTGCGACGTGCTAGTCGATATCGGCTGTGGACAAGCTCGCAAGCTCGTCGCCCAGGCGCCGGAGTTCCAGATCGTCGGCGTCGACTACGGGGCCAACATCGAACACTGCCGCCGCACCCACCGCGTCGGTACCTGGCTAGAGGCCGATCTCGAGCGTGCGTTGCCACTGCCGCTTCCGGCCGCACTGCTGACCCGCTCAGTGGTCGTTTGCTCGGATGTGATCGAGCACCTGATCGACCCCATGCCGTTGCTGGCGATCCTGAAGCGCCTGTTGCGCGACTGTGCGGCTGTCGTGCTGTCGACACCTGATCGAGCGCGGACGAACGGCTCGGAACACCGAGGTCCGTCGCACAACACCAGCCACACGCGCGAGTGGAACGCCGACGAGTTGCAACGGTTGCTGACGCACGCCGGCTTCGACGTCGCGCTCGTGAGCCACACGCGAAGCAACGATGCGAGGCCCGATCTAGCGACAATCCTCGCCGTCCTCGTCAACGTGGCGCATCCGGCGATTACGGCCTCACGCCGCGCGGACGCTGGAACCGACGGCGCGGCGGTCGCGCAGGTCGAGCCACCGGCCGGCAACGCTGCCGACGAGTGGCTTGCACGGGCCCAGGCTTGCCAGGCGGCAAACGATGCTCGGGGCTTCGAGTCGGCGATGGGACAGGTCTTCGAGCTGAATATCAGACACTCGAAGGCGCGGCGCTATCTCGCCGGACTGCAATTGCACGGCGGCGACCCCGGCGAAGCCGCATGGATCTACGAATCGTTGATTGACGGCGGCGAAGTCGACGCAGAGACGGTCGAAGGTGCGGTGCTCGCGCACTGGCGATCCGGCGACTCTGCTCGTGCCGTGGCCAGGCTGCTCTTGCACCGGTAGGCAACCCAGCATCGACGGCTCAACGAGCACTGCACAGGTCTCCTTGACGCTTGGGCACTGGCCGAGCGCGGCCGAGATCTTTGCCAGCGCCCGATTCGATGGCGCCGACTGGCGCATGGGGTCATCGACGTCCTTCCGGCAGCACATCCCGGCTTGCGCTGCCCGCACTCGCACTGGCGGGGCGGTCGTTATCGCGCTGCGCGAGCGCGGCGTGTAGGAATTTGCCTGACAAGCCCCACGGAAAAACCGGGACTCAAGCCACGGAACTGGCCCGATGGGCCGGCGCATTTCGGCTGCTTACAGTGCGTTGCATGTCCTGAGCGACATCGCAACCCAGCCACCACGGAGCCCCCGCATGACCGCCGACCAGATCCTTGCCGAAATCCGCGAAGCCAACCTGTCGTACCTGATGCTGGCGCAAAGCCTGATCCGCGTCGACCGCGAGCAGGCGCTGTTCCGCCTGGGCGTCAGCGAGGACACCGCCAAGCTGATCGGCGCGCTCACGCCGGCGCAGATGATGAAGATCGCCGCGACCAACACGCTGCTGTGCCGCTTCCGCATGGACGACGACCTGGTGTGGGGCCTGATCACCAGCCACGGCAAGGCCGCGGCCAACGATTCGGTGAACCGGCTGCACGCGTCGATCCTGATGGCCGGGCGCCACCAGGAAGCGGCCTGAGCACCGACAACGCCGCCGGGCGCGCAGCTTCGCGCCGCTCGGCAGCCTGAGCCCGCACCGCACCCGCCGAAGCCCACCCGGAACCCACGATGGCACGCAACAAG
>CALBTN010000090.1 GCA_937967345.1 uncultured Rubrivivax sp.
GGCCAGCAGGTTGATCTGCGAGGCCGGTCGCGCGCCCCTCCCGGGGCGCGCGTGGATTGAAACCCGCTGTACGAGGTCAACTACGGGCCGACGATGGGTCGCGCGCCCCTCCCGGGGCGCGCGTGGATTGAAACAGCACCACCAGCGCGTCCGAGATGCCGTTTTCGAGGTCGCGCGCCCCTCCCGGGGCGCGCGTGGATTGAAACAGCACCAGCTTGCCCGCCACCGGCGCGCTGCCGGGTCGCGCGCCCCTCCCGGGGCGCGCGTGGATTGAAACCTCGCGCGAAGCGCCGAAGGCGGCACCGCCGAGGGTCGCGCGCCCCTCCCGGGGCGCGCGTGGATTGAAACAACACGTAACCGCGTGGAGGGTCAAGTCATGTCCGTCGCGCGCCCCTCCCGGGGCGCGCGTGGATTGAAACCAGTCGAAGACGAACACCGGCAGCTTCCCCCCAAAGTCGCGCGCCCCTCCCGGGGCGCGCGTGGATTGAAACGCCTCGTCGATCGACTGCACCGCGAGGCCGGACGGTCGCGCGCCCCTCCCGGGGCGCGCGTGGATTGAAACCTCGGCAGGGTGCCGACCAAGGTGGACGCGCGGAAGGCGCGCGTACCTCGCGCGACACGCCGCATCGAGATATGCCATCGCCCGGGCCACTGAACACAGGCCGCAAGAACGATCCATCGGCGGCAGACTAGCGACTGACGCCACACCCTTGCCAAGCTGCAGCGGCCATGGCGTCGGCCGCAGCGGGCCGCGCTGCCGCATCAAGCCCGTGTCTCCCATCGGCTTGACCGCCGCCGGCGCAGCGCCCAGACTGCCCCGCCACCGCGCAGCAGATCGCCCCGCGCACCCCGCTCGAAACCCACCCAGGAGACGCCACCGATGCCCACCACCGCCGAACTGATCCGCCGCGGCGCCGCCCAGCACGCCGCGCGCGTTGCCGTGCGCTGGGCCGACGCCGAGCTGAGCTACCGCGAGGTCTTCGCCACCGCCTGCCGCATCGGCAACGCACTACAGGACGCGGGCGTGGGACCAGGCCAGCACGTCGCCCTGCTGGTGGGCAACGGGCCGCATTCGGTGCCGACCGACTTCGGCATGGTGCTGTCGGGGCTGGTGCGCGTGCCGCTGAACGCGCGGCTGTCGCTGGACGAGCACCTGCACATGCTGCAGCAGTCGCACACCACGCTGTTGCTGCACGACGCGGCGCTTGCCGCACGGGCAGGCGAGCTGGCGCAGCGCCTGCCGGGACTGCGCTGCTTCGGCCTGGGCACGGCCTCGGCCACGGGCGGCCCCGATGTGCTGGCGCACGCCGACGCCAGCGATCGCCACCTGGATGCCGACCCGAGCGACCCGCTGCTGCTGCTGTTCACCTCGGGCACCACCGGCAAGCTCAAGGCGGTGATCCACACCCAGGGCAGCTATGCGGCGATCGCGGCGAACATGCTGGCCAACCTGGTCGACGCGCGGCCCGGCTCGACCATGCTGCACGCGGCCTCGCTGATCCACGCCAGCGGCACCTTCGTGCTGCCGTACTGGGTGCGCGGCGGCTGCTCGGCGGTGCTGGCCGGCTTCGAGCCGCGCGAGTTCGCCGCGGCGATCGCGCGCTACCAGGTCACCGAGATCAACCTGGTGCCCACCATGATCGCGATGCTGCTGGGTTCGGGCGCGCTCGATGGCGCCGATCTGTCGTCGCTGCGCCAGGTGATCTACGGTGCCAGCCCGATGCCGCGTCCGGTGCTGGCCCGGGCGATCGAGCGCTTCGGGCCGATGCTGTGGCAGTACTACGGCCAGACCGAAGCGCCGCTGTGCATGACGGTGCTCAGCGCGGCCGACCATGCCGACCCCGGCCTGTGGGGTGCCTGCGGCCAGCCGGCGGTCGACGCCGACCTGCGGCTGGTCGACGACGGCGGCAAGGCGGTGGCCGGTGAGGGAGTCGGCGAGATCCAGGTGCGCGCGCCCTTCGCGATGGCCGGCTACCACGACGCCGACGCGCTCAACGCCGAGATGCGCGCGGGTGATGGCTGGCTGCGCACGCGCGACGTCGCGCGGCGCGACGAGCGCGGCTACCTGCACCTGATCGACCGCACCAGCGACATGATCATCACCGGCGGCTACAACGTGTACCCGCGCGAGGTCGAGGACGTGATCCTCGGCCACCCCGCCGTGGCCGAATGCGCGGTGGTCGGCGCGCCCGACCCGAAGTGGGTGGAAGCGGTCACCGCCTTCGTCAAGCTCGAGCCGGGCCGCAGCCTGAGCGAGGCCGAAGTGGTCGAGCTGGTGCGCGCCAAGCTCGCACCGCACAAGGCGCCCAAGGCGGTGCACTTCGTGGCCGACATCCCGAAGTCGGCGGTGGGCAAAATCCTGCGGCGCGCGCTGCGCGAGCGGTTGCGCCAGGAGCAAGGGCAATGAACGACATCGTGGTCGAACACGACGGCGGCGTGACCATCGTCACCATGAACCGGCCCGAGCGCCACAACGCGGTCGACGGCGCGATGGCGGCCGAGCTGGCCGCCGCGTTCCGCGCCTTCGACGCATCCGACGCGCGGGTCGCCGTGCTGGCCGGCAACGGGCCGTCGTTTTGCGCCGGCGCCAACTTGAAGGCGGTGGGCACGCCCCAGACCAACCGCCTGGCCCCCAGCGGCGACGGCCCGATGGGGGTGTCGCGGCTGCAACTGCGCAAGCCGGTGATCGCCGCGATCCACGGCCATGCGGTGGCCGGCGGCATGGAGCTGGCGCTGTGGTGCGACCTGCGCGTGGTCGACGAGGGTGCCACCTTCGGCATCTTCTGCCGCCGCTGGGGCGTGCCGCTGATCGACGGCGGCACGGTGCGCCTGCCGCGGCTGATCGGCCACAGCCGCGCGATGGACCTGATCCTCACCGGCCGCGCGGTCGATGCGCAAGAGGCGCTGGCGATCGGCCTGGCCAACCGCGTCGTGGCCGCGGGGTCAGCGCGCGCCGAGGCCGTCGCGCTGGCCCGGCAGATCGCGCGCATGCCGCAAGAGTGCATGCGCAACGACCGCCAGTCGGCGCGCGAGCAATGGGGTGCACCAACCGAGGCCGCGGCGCTGGAGCGCGAATTCGATCTGGGCCTGCAGTCGCTGCGCACCGACGGCGTGGCCGGCGCCGCGCGCTTTGCCGCCGGCGCCGGGCGCCACGGCTCGTTCGACGACATCTGACGGCGATCGGCGCAAAGCGGCCTGCGGCCGCTTCGCGCCGCCTACCGCCGCACCGCCACGTCGTCCAGGCGGCGCTGCACCAGGTCGGACAGCATCTTGTGGCCGCGCGGGCTGAGGTGGAAGCTGTCCGACCACAGGTAGGTCTGGTCGGCACCGGGCTCGGCCAGCGTGGCCATGGTGCAAAACACCGCGCTGCTGGTCGGCGTGGTGTTGGTGCAGGCTGGGCGGGCGGTATCGCGCAGGCCGTACTTGCCCGGGTTGCTCATCGCGTCGGCCATCAACTCGGCAGCGTCGACGTAGACCACGCCGGGCAGACCGGCCACGCCGTCGCGCACGATCTGGTTGAACTGCGTGGTCCAGTCGTCCACCTGCCGCGGCGTAACCGGGGCATAGCAGCCACTGGCCTGGTAGGCCTCGCTCAGGTAGTACCGGGCAAAGGGCGTGTGGGTCCAGCTGAATGCGCCCAGCAGCAGCACCCGCCCGGCGCCGCCGTCGGTCAACTTGCGCACGTTGGCCACCTGGGCGCGCGCGGCCGCGGCGATCTGCTCGGTGGCGATGGCCGGCGTGGTGTTGCCCGGGCCCAGGCCGTTTTCGTCGGTGCCCCAGCACACCGCGCTGAACTGCGCGTAGCTGTCGTTGGCGCCGCCGTCGATCAGCACCAGCGAGCCGCGAGTGAAGCGCTGCTTGGCGGCCAGGTAGTTGTCGATCTGCACCCGCACCGGCGCCACCAGCCGGTTGTTGCCGATGCCGCTCTGGCTGGGGAACGAGGCCACGCGCGCGCCGCCTTCGGCATAACCGTTGCCGCCGATCACGCGGGCGGTGCCGACCTGATTGGTCGCGCCCAAGCTCGCGTCCTTGTCCATCGTCAGCCCACGGTTCGGGCTGAGACGCAGGCCGTAGCTGGCGGCGATGTTCTCGACCCAGACCCTGCCCGGGTTGACCGTGAACTTGCCCGGGTTGGCCGGATCGCCGGTGGCCGGCTGGTAGCTGCCGACGTCTTGCATGCTGTCGCCGAACACGGTGATCGATTCGACCGGCATGCGCGGATCGTCATCGCCGCAGCCGGCCAGCGCAGCGATGCCCGCCAGCGCGAGGGTCAGCCTGGCGGCCTGGGTCAGGGTGTGTTTCATGCTCGTGGCCTCCTGCAGTGGCGCGTTGGCGCGTTGCTGACAAACCGCAACGGCGCCCCTCGCGGCGCCGGATTGCGAACCGGCACGCCTCGCGCGCCGGGCTGGGTTGCGGCCTCGCGGCGGCCGCTTCGCCGATGGTGTCGTCGCGGGCGCGCTCAGCCGACGCTGGGCTTGGGGGGTGCGTCGCTCCACAGCTTGCCGCCGGTGGCCCAGTCGTGGCGCTCGACGTCGTGGAAGATGACTTCCACCGCGTCGGGCGAACCGCCGAGCGTCTTGACGCAGGCCTCGGTCAGCGCCGCGGCCAGCGCGCGTTTTTGCTCGACGCTGCGCCCGGCGAACAGTTGCACGTTCAAGGTGGGCATGGGTTGTCTCCTCCAGCCGGTCGTGATGGGTTCTCGCTCCCCGGGGCCCGAGCCTGGGTCAGGCGCCGGGGGCGTTCGTCAGTGTGCCTCGGCGGTCTTGGCCGCCTCGATGATGGCGGCGGTGTCGCCCTTGGAGCCGTTGAAGAACATGTTGAGCAACACGGCGGAGATGGCGGTGAGCAAGATGCCCGACTCGAGCAGCGGATGCAGGCTGTGCGCCATCTGCTGGCTCCAGCGCGGCGCCACCAGCGGGATCATGCCGAAGCCGATCGACAGCGCGACGATGTACAGGTTGAAGCGGTTGTTCTTGTAGTCGACCCCCGCCAGGATGCGAATGCCGGTGGCCGCGACCATGCCGAACATCACCAGCCCGGCGCCGCCCAGCACGAACTGCGGAATCGCCTCGACCACCGCGCCCATCTTGGGCAGCAGGCCGAGCACGATCATGATCACGCCGCCGGCCGCGGTGACGTAGCGGCTGCGCACGCCGGTCACGCCCACCAGGCCCACGTTCTGGCTGAAGCTGGTGTACGGGAAGGTGTTGAAGATGCCGCCGATCAGCGTGCCCAGGCCGTCGGTGCGCAGGCCCG
>CALBTN010000091.1 GCA_937967345.1 uncultured Rubrivivax sp.
GTTGCACCCCATGCAAGTGCGCTACCAGGCTGCGCTACGCCCCGACTGAACTGCAAATTATAGGGGATGGCCCTCGCGCGGCCCCGCACCGGCGCCCATCAGGACGCCAGCAGCTCGCGAATCGACAGCAGCTCGGCGCGCAGTTGCTCCAGGCCAAGCACCTCGGACGCTGGCCGCGACTTATGCACCGGCGCCTCGGTGGGACCGGACTCGGCAGCAACATCGGCGTCCGGATCGAATCCGCCCGACGCCACGTCCGCGACGCGCGAGCCTTGCGCCAGCTCGGTCAGGCGGTTGCGTGCGCCGCTGATGGTGAAGCCCTGGTCGTACAGCAGCTCGCGGATGCGCCGCACCAGCAGCACCTCATGGTGCTGGTAGTAGCGCCGGTTGCCACGGCGCTTCATCGGCTTGAGCTGCGTGAACTCCTGCTCCCAGTAGCGCAGCACGTAGGGCTTCACGCCGCACAGCTCGCTCACCTCACCGATCGTGAAGTAGCGCTTCGCGGGAATCGGCGGAAGGCTATTGTTCATTTAATTCAATGCGCTGCAAACCAAATCTAAGACTTCACTCGAAATCGTCGGAAACTGAGGCCTCACCCTGGACGATCGCTTTGAGCTTCAGGCTGGCATGAAAGGTCACGACGTTGCGCGCCTTGATCGGGATCGACTCGCCGGTGCGCGGGTTGCGCCCGGGCCGCGGCGCCTTGCGCCGGATGCTGAAGTTGCCGAAGCCCGACAGCTTGACGTCGCCGCCGTTGACCAGCGTGTCGTGAATGATCTCGAAATAGGCCTCGACCATGTCCTTGGCCTCGCGCTTGTTCAAGCCGAGGCGATCGAACAGCAGCTCGGCCAGATCCGCCTTGGTCAGGGTGGGCGTCTCGATACTGGGCAGGATCACGGAGTTCATGGTCGGTTCGCTCGGGGAAAGGTCAGCCGCGCAGCCGCGCGCCGAAAGCCAGCTGCGCGCGTTGCACCGCGGCGGCGATAACCGCGTCGATGCGTTCATCGGTCAGGTTGGCCTGGTCGTCCAGCAACTCCAGGCGCAGCGCCATGCTGTGTTCGCCGGGCGCGATGTCGCCACCCGGCTTGGCCGGACGGTAGACGTCGAACAGCAGCACCGAACGCACCAGCCCGGTCGGGTCCTGGACCAGCGCATCGACGATCTGGTCATGCGTGACTTGCTCGCGCAGCACCAGCGCAATGTCGCGCCACGACGATTGGTGGCGCGGCACCGGCTGCGCCACCGGCAGATCGCGCGCCAGCACCGCACCGAGGTCCAGCTCGAACAGCAGCGGTGCCTGCGGCAGCTCGTAGGCCTGGCGCCACTGCGGGTGCAGTTCGCCGGCGTGGCCGATGCCGCGGCCGTCGAGTTCGATGCGCGCGCAGCGCCCCGGGTGCAACGCCGGGTGGGTGTCAGGCACGAAGCGCGGCTTGCGCGGCGCGAGCAGCGCCTCGATGTCGCCCTTGAGGTCGTAGAAGTCGAGCGGGCGTTCCTTCTGCCCCCACTGCGCCGTGGCTGCTGGCCCGTAGGCCAGCGCACCCAGGCGCAGCGGCTGGTCGACGCCGGCCACGGTGTCACCGCTGTCGGCCACGGCCGGGTCGCGGCGGAACACACGGCCAACTTCGAACACCCGCACCCGCCCGGCACGGCGCGCCAGGTTGTAGTGCAGCACGCCGAGCAGGCTGCCCATCAGGCTGGAGCGCATGACCGCCAGCGGCGCGGCGATCGGGTTGAGCACGCGGATCGGCTGATCGTTGCCGGCCAGCTGCCGTTCCCAGCGCTCCTCGACGAAGCTGAAGTTGATGGTCTCCTGGTAGTCCAGCGCCGCCATCGCGTGGCGCAGCGCATGCGTGCTGCGCCGCGACTCCGTCAACGCGCGGGCGCGGATCGGCGCCACCGGCGGCGTGTCGGGCAGCTGCGGGTAGCCGACGACGCGCGCCACCTCCTCGATCAGGTCTTCTTCGATCTGCAGGTCGAAGCGCCAGCTCGGCGGGGTGACGGTGATCGTGCCTTCGGCCTCCACGTAGGCAAAGCCCAGCCGCTGGAAGACCGCGGCGCACTGCGCCTGCGTCAGCGGCATGCCGATGACCTTGGCTGCGCGCGCCACGCGCAGCAGCACCGGCGTGTTCGGCGGCAGGCTGGTGCACTGGTCGTCGAGCGGGCCGGCTTCGCCGCCGCAGATCTGCAGGATCAGCTGCGTGACACGCTCGATGTGCTGCGCTGTCAAGGCCGGGTCGACGCCGCGCTCGAAGCGGTGCCCGGCGTCGGTGGCGAAGTTGAAGCGGCGCGAGCGCCCGGCCACCGCCTGCGGCCACCAGAACGCGGCTTCGACGTAGACGTGGCGCGTGTCGTCCGACACCGCGCTGGCGTCGCCGCCCATGATGCCGGCCAGCGATTCCACCGCGACCGCGTCGGCGATGACACCGACCGAGGCGTCGAGCTCGATGGTGTTGCCGTTGAGCAGCTTCAGGCTTTCGCCGGCGCGGCCCCAACGCACTTCAAGGTGGTCGTGGATCTTGTCCAGGTCGAAGATGTGCGTCGGCCGGCTGTACTCGAACATCACGTAGTTCGAGATGTCGACCAGCGCCGTCACCGAGCGCTGGCCGCAGCGCGCCAGGCGTTCGACCATCCAGCCCGGGGTCTTGGCGCGGGTGTTGACGTTGCGGATGACGCGGCCGGAAAAGCGCCCGCACAGGTCCGGCGCCAGCACGCGCACCGGCAGCTTCTGGTCGTGCCGCGGCGGCACTGGTTCGATCGTCGGCGTGCGCAGCGGTGAGCCGGTCAGTGCCGACACCTCGCGCGCCACGCCGTAGACGCTGAGCGCATGCGCCAGGTTGGGCGTGAGCTTGAGCGTGAACACCGTGTCGTCCAGGCTCAGCACCTGGCGGATATCGGCACCCAGCGGCGCATCGGCCGGCAGCTCCAACAGGCCGGCGTGGTCGTCCGACAGCTTCAGCTCGCACGCCGAGCACAGCATGCCGAAGCTGTCGACACCACGCAGCTGCCCCACCTGGATGGCGAAGGGCGCGCCGCCGTCTTGCGCCGGCGGCAGCTCGGCTCCGACCAGCGCCAGCGGCACGCGGATACCCGCGCGCGCGTTCGGCGCGCCGCAGACGATCTGCAGCGGGCCATCGGGCGTGTGCGCGCCGGCCAGCACCTTGCACACGCGCAGCCGGTCGGCGTTCGGGTGCGGCACCGCGTCGACGATCTCGGCGACGACCACGCCCTTGGTCGGCGGCGCCACCGGGCGGGTGTCTTCGACCTCGAGCCCGGCCATGGTCAACAGATCGGCCAGCTCGGCGGTGGAGATCGGCGGGTTGCAGAACTCGCGCAACCAGGATTCGGGGAATTGCATGGGGGTTCGGCTCTGGCTTTACTTGAACTGCGACAGGAAGCGCAGGTCGCCGTCGAAGAACAGGCGCAGGTCGTTGACGCCGTAGCGCAGCATCGTCAGCCGGTCCGGGCCCATGCCGAAGGCGAAGCCGATGTTCTGTTCAGGGTCCAGGCCGAAGTTGCGCACCACGTTCGGATGCACCTGGCCCGAGCCGGCGACCTCGAGCCAGCGGCCCTTCAGCGGCCCGCTGGCGAAGGCGATGTCGATCTCGGCCGAGGGCTCGGTGAAAGGGAAGAAACTCGGGCGGAAGCGCACGTCCAGCTCGTCGGTCTCGAAGAACTGGCGCAGGAAGTCGCTGAAGACGAACTTCAGGTCCTTGAAACTGACGTTCGAGCCGATCCACAGCCCTTCGCACTGGTGGAACATCGGCGAGTGCGTGGCG
>CALBTN010000092.1 GCA_937967345.1 uncultured Rubrivivax sp.
CTGAGTCGGTCCGCGCGAGCCGACGGCCCCAACGCGAACACTGCACGCCGCCGCCCGAGCGCACTGCCATGACCAGGTCGGGCCTGAGCACGATGCAATGGGCGCTGCTGGTGTCGCTGGGCGTGCACGCCGCGGCGCTGGGCCTGCGCGTGGCCGACCCGCAAGCCTTCAACCGCGTGTTCGAGGACACGCCGCTCGAAGTGGTGCTGGTCAACGCGCGCAGCAACGACAAGCCCGAGCGCGCGCAGGCGATCGCGCAGGCCGCGCTGGCCGGCGGTGGCGAGGCGCCCAAGGGCCGCGCCACCTCGCCGCTGCCGCCCACCGCGCAGATGGAGCTCGGTGACGCGCCGGCCGATGCGCGGCGGCGCATCGAGCGGCTGCGCCACGAGCAGCAGCAGCTGCTGGCGCAGATCCGCCGCGAAATGGCCGCACTGCCGCCACCCGACCCGGCGCGCGACGACGGCGACCCCGAGCACGCCGATCACGACGAGCGCGCGCGCCAGCTGTTGCGCCAGCTCGCCGAGATCGAACGGCGCATCAACCAGGACAGCGGGCGGCCGAAGAAGCGCTACATCAGCCCGGCCACGCGCGAGGCGGTGTACGCGATCTATTACGACGCGTTGCGCCGCAAGGTCGAAGCCCGCGGCACGCGCGACTTTCCCGAGCACCGCGGGCGCAGGCTGTACGGCGAGCTGACGATGAACATCACCGTCGACGACCGCGGCCGCGTGGTCGATGCCGAGGTGGTGACGCCGTCGGGCCAACGCGTGCTCGATCAGCGCGCGCTGGCCATCGTGCGCGCGGCGGCGCCGTTCGGCCCGTTCACCACCGCAATGCGCAAGCAGGCCGACCAGATCGTGATCACCTCGCGCTTTCGCTTCACCCGCGACGACGGGCTGGAGACCGCGCTGAGCCACGCGCCGCAATGAGCCGCCTGCGGCGGCATGCCGGGCGCCGCGTGAGAATCGCCCGATGAGCCCTGCCCCCGACCGTTACGCCGTGCTCGGCAACCCCGTCGCGCACAGCCAGTCGCCGTTCATCCATGCCGAGTTCGCGCGCCAGACCGGCCAGCAGCTCGATTACACCCGCGTGCTGTGCGCGATCGACGGCTTTGCCCAGGCGGTGCACGATTTCGCCGATTCGGGCGCACGCGGCTGCAACGTCACGGTGCCGTTCAAGTTCCAGGCGCTGCAGTTGGCGCGCGAGGTCAGCCCCCGCGCCGCGCTGGCACAGGCGGCCAACGTGCTGTGTTTCGACCGCGACGGCTGGTTGGCCGACAACAGCGACGGCATCGGCCTGGTGCGCGACCTCAGCCGCAATGCCGGTGTCGCCTTGGCCGGGTGCCGCGTGCTGCTGATCGGCGCCGGCGGCGCCGCGGCCGGCGTGCTCGGGCCGCTGCTCGAGGCGCGGCCGGCGCAACTGCATCTGGTCAACCGCAGCGCCGACAAGGCGACGGCGCTGGCCGGCCGGCACGTGGCGCTGGCCACCCGCTGCGGCGTGGCGCTGAGCAGCGGCGGCCTTGATGAGGCGGGCGTGGCTTACGACATCGTGCTCAACGCCAGCGCCAGCAGTCTGGGCGGCGTCGCCGCACCGGTGTCCGAGCGCGTGCTGGGCGCCGGCAGCCTGGCGCTGGACCTGATGTACGGCGCCGCCGCCCAGCCCTTCATGGCCTGGGCCGCGGCGCACGGCGCGCTGCCGCGCGACGGCCTGGGCATGCTGGTGGAGCAGGCGGCCGAGGCCTTTTATCTATGGCGCGGCGTGATGCCCGACACCGCGCCGGTGCTGCAGCGGCTGCGCCGGCAGCTCGACGCCAAGCGATGAGGTCGCTGGGCCGGCTGCTGGCGTTGCTGCTGCTGTGCGCGCTGGCGCTGCAGGCGAGCTTCGCGCTGCGCATCGCGGCCATGGCCTGGGTGCCGCCGCAGTCCACCAGCTTCCAGCGCAGCGAAGCGGCGCGGCTGCTGCGCGAACACGGCCGCATCGAATGGGCCCAGCAGTGGGTGCCCTACGCGCAGATCAGCCCGCACCTGAAGCGCGCGGTCATCGCCAGCGAGGACGCCGGCTTCACCGAGCACAGCGGCGTCGAATGGGACGCGATCGAAAAGGCGCTGGAGAAGAACCAGCGCGCCGAAGCGCGTGCCGAAAAGGCGCAGGCGCGCAACCCCGACCGGCCGGTGGCGGTCAAGGTGGTGGGCGGATCGACCATCACCCAGCAGCTGGCGAAGAACCTGTTCCTGTCGGGCGAGCGCACGGTGCTGCGCAAGGCGCAGGAGTTCGCGCTGACGCTGATGCTCGAGACGCTGCTGAGCAAGCGGCGCATCCTCGAGATCTACCTGAACCACGTCGAGTGGGGCGAGGGCCTGTTCGGCGCGCAGGCCGCGGCAAGGCACTACTTCGGCAAGGATGCCGCGCAGTTGGGGCCGCTGGAAGCGGCGCGGCTGGCGGTGATGCTGCCGGCGCCCAAGCGCTTCGAAAAGCGCCCGGGCTCGGCCTACGTGAGTTCACGCGCCGCGACCATCGCCGCGCGCATGGCGGCGGTGCAGCCGCCGTAGCCGGCGCCGAAGCCGCGCCGGGGCCTGCGCCACCGCCGGGCGCCGCCCACGCTGCTCGGCCGCCGCGGCCAACTCCTAGAATCGGCCGGCATGAGTGCTTCGACCGCCGCCCAGATTGCCACCGCCGCCGCTCGGCTGGTGGTCGACGAGGGCATGGAGTACGCGCAGGCCAAGCGCAAGGCGCTGCGCCAGCTCGGGCGCGCGCCGCGCGGCGTCGAGCTGCCCAGCAACGAGCGGGTCGAAGACGAGGTGCGCAGCCACATCGCGCTGTTCTGCGCGTCGACCCAGCCTGCCGAGCTGCGCGCGCTGCGCGAGCTGGCGCTGCATTGGATGCAGCGGCTGGCCGAGTTCCGGCCCCACCTGGGCGGCGCGGTCTGGCGCGGCACGGCCACGCGGCTGTCGGACCTGCACATCGACCTGTACTGCGACGACCCGAAGGCGGCCGAGATCGCGCTGATCAACCAGGGCGTGGCTTACGACAACAGCGGCGACGATGCGGCGCCATGCCTGAGCCTGGCGGTCGACTGCCCGCCGCTGGGCGAGCGCGTCATGCTGCATCTGGCGGTGCGCGACCTGGACGA
>CALBTN010000093.1 GCA_937967345.1 uncultured Rubrivivax sp.
GGAAGGTCGGCCCGGCCCTGGCCTGCGGCAACACCGTGGTGGTCAAGCCGTCGGAGGAGTCGCCGGCCACCGCCACGCTGCTGGGCGAGGTGATGAACGCGGTGGGCGTGCCCAAGGGCGTGTACAACGTGGTGCACGGCTTCGGGCCTGATTCGGCCGGCGAGTTCCTGACGCTGCACCCCGATGTCAACGGCATTACCTTCACCGGCGAAACACGCACCGGCACCGCGATCATGCAGGCCGCCGCGGTGGGCATCCGCCCGGTGTCGATGGAGCTCGGCGGCAAGAACGCGGCCGTGGTGTTTGCCGACTGCGACTTCCAGGTGGCGGTGGACACGGTCACCCGCTCGTGCTTCGAAAACGCCGGCCAGGTCTGCCTGGGCACCGAGCGCGTCTACGTCGAGCGGCCGATCTTCGACAAGTTCGTCGCCGCGCTCAAACACAAGGCCGAGACCATGACCCCCGGCCTGCCCTTCGACAAGGCGACCAAGATCGGCCCGTTGATCAGCAAGGAGCACCAGCGCAAGGTGCTGTCGTACTACGCCAAGGCGCGCGAAGAAGGCGCGACGGTGGTCACCGGCGGCGGCGTGCCCGACATGCCCGAGGCGCTGCGTGACGGCTGCTGGGTGCAGCCGACGATCTGGACCGGCCTGCCCGAAACCGCGGCCGTGATCACCGAGGAGATCTTCGGCCCGTGCTGCCACATCGCGCCCTTCGACACCGAGGACGAGGTGCTGGCCAAGGTCAACGCCAACCGCTACGGCCTGGCCACGGCGGTGTTCACGCAGGACATCGGCCGCGCCAACCGCGTGGCCGGGCAGATCGAGGTCGGCCTGGCCTGGATCAACAGCTGGTTCCTGCGCGACCTGCGCACCAGTTTCGGCGGCTCCAAGGCCTCGGGCATCGGCCGCGAGGGCGGCGTGCACTCGTTCGAGTTCTATACCGATCTGCGCAATGTGATGGTCAAATTCTGAGGCCACCACCCCGTCTTGGATTTCGGGCGACACTCGCGCGCTTGCACCGCCGTTGTCGCCCTTCACCGAAAGCACCGCCCAAGTGAACCCAGAATTGATCACCTCGCTCGGCGACGAGCTGTACCAGGCACTGAAGGCCTGCCGCACGCTCGAGCCGCTGACCAACCGCCACGCCGGCATCACCATCGACGACGCCTACGCGATCCAGCAGCGCATGATGAAGCGCCGGCTGGACGCCGGCGAGCGCGCCGTCGGCAAGAAGATCGGCGTCACCTCCAAGGCGGTGATGGACATGCTCGGCGTGTACCAGCCCGACTTCGGCTGGCTCACCGACGCCATGCTCTACAACGAGGGCGAGGCTATTCGTGCAAGCACGCTGATCCAGCCCAAGGCCGAGGGCGAGATCGCCTTCGTGCTGAAGAAGACGCTGAAGGGCCCGGGCGTCGGCGTGGCCGACGTGCTGGCCGCCACCGAAGGCGTGATGACCTGCTTCGAGATCGTCGACTCGCGCATCCGCGACTGGAAGATCAAGATCCAGGACACCGTGGCCGACAACGCCAGTTGCGGCGTGTTCGTGCTCGGCGAGCGGCTGGTCGACGTGCGCGACGTCGACCTCGCCACCTGCGGCATGGTGCTCGAGAAGAACGGCGAGATCGTCGCCACCGGCGCCGGCGCCGCGGCGCTGGGCCACCCGGCCAACGCCGTGGCCTGGCTGGCCAACACGCTGGGTGCGCGCGGCATCGCGCTGGAGGCCGGCGAGGTAGTGCTGTCGGGGTCGCTGGCGATCATGGTGCCGGTGGCCGCGGGCGACAACCTGCGCGTGAGCATCGGCGGCATCGGCGGCTGCAGTGTGCGTTTCGTTTGAAACACCGAGCCATGAAGCAGCCGTTCCCCGTGTTTTCGCGCTCGCAGTTTCTGCGTGGCGGCACCCTGTTCGCCATCGCCATCGCGTTCGGCCTGCCGGCCTATGCAGCGGACCCGTACCCATCAAAGCCGATCAAGCTGGTCATTCCGTTCCCTCCTGGTGGGCCAACGGATGTGATGGGCCGTGTGGTTGCCAAGATCCTCAGCGACAAGCTTGGGGAGTCGGTCGTCGTCGAGAACAAGCCCGGTGCGGGTGGCAATCTGGGAACCGACGCGGTCGCGAAGGCGCTGGCCGACGGTTACACAATTGGGCTGGCCGCGGTATCGAGTCTCGCGATCGCACCCAGCCTGTACCCGAAGTTGCCATACGATGTGAAGAAGGACTTCACACCGATCACTCGGGTCGGCATCACGAAGGGCGCGATCGTTGCGCACCCCAGCGTGCCGTTCAACGACATCAAGGGCCTAGTGGCTTACGCGAAGGCGAACCCTGGCAAGTTGTCGTACGGCAGCTCGGGCGTCGGCACTGCCAACCACCTCGCCGGAGAGATGCTCGAAGCGACCGCTGGCATCGACATGGTGCACGTTCCCTACAAGGGCACCGCGCCGCTGACACAAGATCTGCTCGGCGGGCAGGTTCCGATGTCCGTCGAGAGCTCGCTGACCAGCGCCGGCCCGAACGTCAAGGAGGGCAAGCTCAAGGCGATCGCGATTATTTCCGGCACGCGCTCGCCGCTGCTGCCCGACGTACCCACAGTCGCCGAGCAGGGCTATCCCGGCTTCGACGTGCCAATCTGGTTCGGCCTCGTTGGCCCGGCTGGGCTGCCGAAGGACATTACCGCCAAGCTGAACCAGGCGGTCATCGAGGGCCTGAAGGCACCCGAGGTCGTCGAGCGCTTCGCGCAGATCGGCGCCGAGCCGGCACCGACCACGCCGGAAGGCTTCGCCGAATACATCCGCAGCGAGAACCTGCGCTGGGGCAAGGTGATTCGCGACGCGAAGATCACACTGGAATGAAGGAGGAATGTTCATGACCAAGAAAATCCGCTGCGCGCTGATCGGGCCGGGCAACATCGGCACCGACCTGCTGGCCAAGCTGCAGCGCAGCCCGGTGCTGGAGCCGGTGTGGATGGTCGGCATCGACCCCGAATCGGACGGGCTGAAGAAGGCGCGCGAGATGGGGCTGAAGACCACCGCCGACGGTGTCGACGGGCTGATCCCGCACATCAAGTCCGACGGCGTGCAGATCGTGTTCGACGCGACCAGCGCCTACGTGCACGCTGAGAACTCGCGCAAGGTCAACGCCCAGGGCGCGATGATGGTCGACCTGACGCCGGCGGCGATCGGCCCCTACTGCGTGCCGCCGGTGAACCTGCGCGAGCACGTCGGCAAGCGCGAGATGAACGTCAACATGGTCACCTGCGGCGGGCAGGCGACGATCCCGATGGTCTATGCGGTCAGCCGCGTGCAGCCGGTGGCCTACGGCGAGATCGTCGCCACCGTGTCCAGCCGCTCGGCCGGCCCGGGCACGCGCAAGAACATCGACGAGTTCACGCGCACCACGGCCGGCGCGATCGAGCGCGTCGGCGGCGCCAAGCAGGGCAAAGCGATCATCATCATCAACCCGGCCGAGCCGCCACTGATCATGCGCGACACCATCCACTGCCTGACGGTGGACGCGCCCAAGGCGGCCGAGATCGAAGCCAGCGTACACGCCATGCTCGCCGAGGTGCAGAAGTACGTGCCCGGCTACCGGCTGGTCAACGGGCCGGTGTTCGACGATAAGCGCGTATCGATCTACCTCGAGGTCGAGGGCCTGGGCGACTACCTGCCCAAGTACGCCGGCAACCTGGACATCATGACCGCGGCGGCGGCGCGCACCGCCGAGATGTTTGCCGAAGAGATGATCGCCGGCACCCTGGTGCTCGAGCCCGTTTCCGCCTGAGCGGCGTGAAGGAGAAAGACATGGACCTGAAGGGTAAGAAGATCACGCTGCACGACATGTCGCTGCGCGACGGCATGCACCCCAAGCGCCACCAGATCACGGTGGAGCAGATGAAGTCGATCGCACAGGGGCTGGACGCTGCCGGCATGCCGCTGATCGAGGTCACGCACGGCGACGGCCTGGGCGGCGCGTCGGTCAACTACGGTTTCCCGGCGCACAGCGACGAGGAATACCTGTCGGCGGTGATCCCGCTGATGAAGCGCAGCAAGGTCAGCGCGCTGCTGCTGCCCGGCATCGGCACCGTCGACCACCTGAAGCAGGCGCACGCGCTGGGCGTGCACACCATCCGCGTGGCCACGCACTGCACCGAGGCCGACGTGTCGGAGCAGCACATCGGACAAGCGCGCAAGATGGACATGGACACGGTGGGCTTCCTGATGATGGCGCACATGAACAGCCCCGAGGGGCTGGTCAAACAGGCCAAGCTGATGGAAGGCTACGGCGCCAACTGCATCTACGTCACCGACTCGGCCGGCTACATGCTGCCCGACGACGTCAAGGCGCGCATCACCGCGGTGCGCGACGCGCTGAAGCCCGAAACCGAACTCGGCTTCCACGGCCACCACAACCTGGCGATGGGCGTGGCCAACAGCATCGCCGCGATCGAGGCCGGTGCCAACCGCATCGACGCGGCCAGCGCCGGGCTGGGTGCCGGTGCCGGCAACACGCCGATGGAAGTGCTGGTGGCGGTGCTCGACCGCCTGGGCGTGGACACCGGCGTCGACGTGTGGAAGATCCAGGACGTGGCCGACGACCTGGTGGTGCCGATCATGGACTACCCCATCCGCATCGACCGCGACGCTTTGACGCTGGGCTACGCCGGGGTCTACGGCAGCTTCCTGCTCTTTGCCAAGCGCGCCGGCGCCAAGTACGGCATCCCGGCGCGCGACCTGCTCGTCGAGCTGGGTAAGCGCAAGATGGTCGGCGGCCAGGAAGACATGATCGAGGACGCGGCGCTGACGATGGTCAAGGCGCGCCAGGCCGGGCAGGCGACGAACAAGGCCGCCGCATGAAGCTCGACGCCAAGACCATCGCCGCGCTCGCCGAGCACCTGGAGAGCTGCCAGCTGCAGGTGCGCGACACGCCGAAGATCACCGACGAGCACCCGGACATGGACTGGGACGACGCCTACGCGATCCAGGCCGAGCTGCTGCGGCGCAAGCAAGCACGCGGGCTGAAGCTCGCCGGGCTGAAAGCCGGGCTGACCTCGCACGCCAAGATGAAGCAGATGGGCGTGACCAGCCCGGTGTTCGGCTTCATGACCGACGACTACCTCGTCGCCGACGGCGGCGAGGTCAGGTGCGCCGAGCTGATCCACCCCAAGATCGAGCCCGAGATCGCCTTCGTCACCAAGCGTGCGCTGAAGGGGCCGGGCTGCCACATCGGCGCGGTGCTGGCGGCGGTCGACTTCGTCATGCCCGGCATCGAGGTCATCGACAGCCGCTACCGCGACTTCAAGTTCGACCTGAAGAGCGTGATCGCCGACAACACCTCGGCGGCACGTTTTGTCATCGGCGGGCAGCCGGCGCGCGCCGAGCAGGTCGACCTGCGCACGGTGGGTGTCGTGCTCGAGAAGAACGGCGAGGTGGTGGCGCTGGGTGCCGGCGCCGCGGTGCTGGGCCACCCGGCCGCGGCGCTGGCGATGCTGGCCAACCACCTGGGCGCGCGCGGCGAGGAGATCCCGGCCGGCACGCTGGTGCTGTCGGGCGGCGTCACCGAGGCGGTGGCGGTGCAGGCCGGCGACGCGGTGACGCTGCGCGTGCAGGGCATGGGCAGCACCTCGATGCGCTTCGTCTGACGCGGGGCGGGTCGCACAAGGCCCGCCGCCCCGCGACCGCGCGCCCTACTCCGGCGCGCGCACCTTGTCCGGCAACTGCTCGCGCAGCACGCGCTCGAGGATCTTGCCGCTGGGGTTGCGCGGGATCTCGTCGACGATCACCGCCACCTTCGGCAGCTTGCAGCCTGCGCAGCAAGCGGCGCTACGCGCCCGATCGAAGCGCCCTTGGGTGCGCCCAACGGTCGTCACGTCCAACTGCCGGATCCAGGTTCAATCAGCACTCTTCAGCAGTTCGGGGCGGCCGGCTGCGAGGCGCTGCCGGAGAAGTCTGCGCAGCGCCTTGGCCTGCGCCATGCACTCGGCCACCACGGCGGGCGTGATGGGCTGGCCGGTGTAGTCGTTCGCGTTGCGCTGCTTGCGCAGGGCATCCAGCACCACCCACGCGTCGTTGGCCACGCCCAGCGTCAGCGGCAGCGACTGGATCAGCGTCTGGTGATGCCCCGCCTCGCTGGTGGCCGGCCGGTAGCCCGCGGCCATCATCGCCACCAGCGCGCATTGCATCACCGCCTTGTAGGCCGCGTCGAAGCGCGTCTCGTCGCTGATGGCGGCTACCGCCGCATCGGCCATGTTGCGGTCGATCGCCTTCAGCAGCCGCTGTACTTCGTCGGCCGTGGCCGCATGGGCCTTAAGCCGCCCGATGCGCGACAAGTTCTGCAAAGTCATCTTCGCTCCCCAGCAGCCAAATGCGCGGGCCTTGCACCACGCTGCGCGCGAAGCCGTCGCCGGCCGCGACCTTGGCCGCGAAGTCCTTGGGCCTCATCACGGCGGGGTTCACCTCGCGCCTCAAGGCCTGCTGCGCCGGCGCCAGCACGCGCACGAGTTCGGCAAAGCCGGCCGTGCCCAGCACCATCAGGTCGACGTCGCTGCCCGGCCGCTCGGTGCCGCCCGCCACGCTGCCGTACACGAAGGCCAGAGGCACCTTGCGCTGCAACGGCAGCAGCGCCTCGCGCAGCACGTCGGCCAGGCCGGAGGTCTTGCGCAACAGACCTGCCAGCTCAGCGAACACGGGGCTCGCCTCGTTGGCGCGGTAGTGCACCTGGTGCCCTACCTCCTGCCGCAGCAGCAGACCCAGCTCGGCCAACGCACGCAGCTCGCGGTGCAAGGAGCCGGCCGAGGCCCCGGTCAGCCGCGCAAGCTCGCGCACATGCAGCGAGGTCTCGGGGTGCAGCAGCAACGCGCCGAGCACGGCCGCGCGGGTGTGGCCCAGCAGATGCGCAGCGAGCGATGGCATGCAGCTGATTTTGCTACAAATGTAGCAGGTTCGGGAACAACAACCAGCGCCGTGCGCCCCGGCAGCGGCTACGCAAGCGTCATCTCGGCCTCGACCGAATCCTCGTCGCCTTGCAGATCCTCGCCCTCTTCGGCTGCGTCGCCGGCATAGGCCGCCTTGCCGATCGCCTGCTCGATCAGCCGCAGCAGCTGCTTCTGCCGGTCCGCCATGAAGGCATCGAAGCGGTCGCGCCGCAGAGCTTCGGGGTCGATGAGATGCGAGCGCAGAAATCCGTCCAGCCTTGCCGAGTCGATCGCCGGCGTCGCGGTGTCCCCCTTCTCCAGCTTCGCCAGGTACTGCGAAGGCGCCACGCCACCGATGATCCGGTTCGTGCGGAACGACAGCGGCGTCTTGTTGATGATCGAGTCGACCACCGCCGGCTGAATGCCCTGCTTCTTGCACCAGTCCTGCGGGAAGATGTGGTGGATGTCGACGTTCTCGCCGAAGAACACGGCGTGGTCGAACTTCTGGCCGGAGCGGAAGTCCTGCGCACCCTCCTTCATCAACAGCGCGTTGACGCCCTTGTACGCCGCCGAAAGCCGCATGCGCATCGTCTTCAGGCGGTCGGCGCGGAAGATGGTCTCGCTCACCGTCGAGGGCTCGGGGCCGCCCTTCAGCCATGCCGGCACTTCCATGAAGTCGCGTGCGATGCGCGACTCCACCGCCGAGCCGTAGAGCTCGCCGAACACGCCGTTCCAGTACC
>CALBTN010000094.1 GCA_937967345.1 uncultured Rubrivivax sp.
GGCCGCGGCTTCGAGATCGCGCAGGGGCGCCTCGGCCCCGGGCGCATCCACCACTGCATGCGCACCATCGGCGCCGCCGAGGTGGCGCTGCAGAAGATGGTGCAGCGGCTGCAGTCGCGCGTGGCCTTCGGCAAGCGCATCGCCGAGCAGTCGGTGTGGGAAGAGCGCATCGCCAACGCGCGCATCGACATCGAGATGACGCGGCTGCTGTGCCTGAAGGCCGCCGACATGATGGACAAGGTAGGCAACAAGGTGGCGCAGCTCGAGATCGCGATGATCAAGGTGCAGGCGCCGAACATGGCGCTGCGCATCCTGGACGACGCGATCCAGGCCTTCGGCGGCGCCGGCGTCAGCACCGACCCGGGGCTGGCCTACAGCTACGCGCACCAGCGCACGCTGCGCCTGGCCGACGGCCCGGACGAGGTCCACCGCCGCGCGATCGCGCGGCTCGAGTTCGGCCGCTACAAGGCCCGATAGACGCCGCGGCGGCGCCGGCGCGCGGCAGCGCGCCGTGCCTCAGCGGCCGCCGCGCTGTGTGCGCCGGCGCAGCAGCGCGGCGAAGATCGACGACACCGCCAGCACGCCCAGCGCGCCCAGCGCCATGAAATGGCCGGTGCCGATGCCGCCCACCGACAGCCCGCCCAGCCAAACGCCGATCGACTGGCCGAGGAAGAAGCTCGCGGCGAATGCCGCCACCGCCGCGCCGCGCCGCTCGGGCGCCATCTGCGTGGCGTTGACCTGCAAGGTGTTGTGCAGCATGTAGTAGCCCAGGCCGAGCAGCACGCACGCGCTCACCACCCAGCCCCAGGCGGGGGCATAACCGATCGCCAGCAGCGAGCCGACCATCAACGCGCCGCCCCAGCGCGCCAGCCCGGCCTCGCCCAGCCGCGCCACCAGCCGGCGCGACCCCAGCGCGAACAGCAGCCCGCCCAGGCCGAACAGCATCACCAGCGCTCCCGCGCTGGCCAGCGACAGCCCGAAACGCAGATGCACGTGCAAGGCCACGAAGGCGAAGGGGCCGTAAAGCCACATGCCCTCGAAGAACGCCAGCACCAGCACGACGCGCGCCCAGGGCCGCGCCAGCACCTGGCCGAAGTCCGCCGCCATGCGGCGCCATGGCCGCCCGCTGCCGCCTGTGCCGTGGCCCGCGGCGGCGCGTGCGCCCGGCGGCAGCCGGCCGTGCAGCACGAACAGCGCCAGGCTGGCGGCGGCGAACAGCATCGCCACCACCAGGTAAGGCAGCCGCCACGAGCCCAGATCAGCCGCCAGTCCGCCCAGCCACACCCCGCCCGACAGGCCCAGGATCTGGCCGATCAGGAATCGCGCCAGCACCGGCTGGCGCTGGTCGTAGGGCACCACGTCGCCGATCCAGGCCATCGACAGCGGAATCACCGCCGCGGCGGTCACCGCGGCCGCGACGCGGGCGACGCGCAGCGCATCAAAGCCCGGCGCCAACGCGCAGGCCAGCGCAGTGGCAGCGCAAGCGGCGGCGGCCCAGGCCACCACGCGGTACTTGCCGAAGCGGTCGCCCAGCGGGCCGAACAACAGCTGCGACAGGCCGTAGGCGATGGCAAACAGGCTGATCACCTGCGACGCCTGCGCCAGCGACACGCTGAACTGCTGGGCCAGCACCGGCAGCAGCGCATCGTTGATGCGCATCGACATGCCGCTGCCAAAGGCGCTCAGCGCCAGGCCGGCGACCGCGCCGCGCGGCAGGGCGTCGGGCGGCGCGCCGGGCAGCACATCGGGCTGCGCCGGGTGGGGTGGGGCGGTCGGTCCAGACATCGGCGGGCCGCATGGTGGCATGCTGTGCACTGCTGCGTTGCAGGAGATCACGATGCCCTTGCCTGGATTGTTCGGCCCCGCCGCCACGTTCGAAGCCCCGCTCGAAATGCTGGCCGCCTGCCACGGCCGCATCGAGCGCCAGTGCGCCACGCTGCGCCGCCTGCTGCCTCACCTGGCCGCGCACGGCGCCGACGCCCAGGCGCGCGAGGCGGCCCAAGCGGTGATGCGCTACTTCGACCACGCCGCCGTCGACCACCATGCCGACGAGGAGCAAGACCTGTTCCCGGCGCTGCTCGAAGCCATGGCCGGCTCCGACGCGGTGTGCCTGCGCGACCTGACCGGGCAGCTGACGCAGCAGCACCGCGAACTGGAATCGCACTGGCGCGCGCTGCGCCAGGTGCTCGAGTGCATCGCCGCCGGGCAGACGCATGCGCTGGACGCCGCGCTGGTCGAGCGTTTCGTGGGCGCTTATGAACAGCACCTGCAGCGCGAGAACGACGAACTGCTGCCGATGGCGGCAAGGCTGATCGACGAGGCGGCGCTGCAACGCATCGGCCGTGCAATGCGGCTGCGCCGCGGCATCGAAGCGGTGGACTGACGCCGGCTGCGCTCAGATGCGCCGCAAGCGGGTAGCCGAGCTGTCGAACTGAACCCGCGTCAGCCCCGCGGCACCTCGGCCAGCAAGGTCGCCAGCTCGGCGCCCAGCAGCAGGTCGTCATGGCGGCCGAACACCTGGCGGCGCAGGCGGCCCTGGGCGTCGATCAGCACCAGCGTGGGCGTGCCCTGCATCGCGTAGGCCTGCATGGTGCGCGGGATCGGGCCGTCGGCCGATGGCTCGTCGACGCCCACCGGAAAGCCGATGCGGTACTCATGCACGAAGGCGCGCAGCGACTCGATGCCCATCGCCGCGTGGTGCTCGAACACCGTATGCAACCCGATCACGGCCAGCGGTGCCTGGGCGAACAGCGCCGCCACGCGCTGCGCCTGCGGCAGCGCGTGCGCGACGCAGCCCGGGCACAGCATCTGAAAGGCGTGCAGCATCACCACCTTGCCGCGCAGGCTCTGCAGGCTCAGCGGCTCGGGTGTGTTCAGCCAGGTGGTGGTGTGCCAAGGCGGCGCGGGCAAGGGCTCGGGTGCGGGCATCGAAAGTCTCCGTCTTTCAGGTGAGCGTGGCTGCGCAGTGTCCGCTGCAGCAGGCAGGACTTCAACCGCGCCGCGCGCACCTGCTCGATTTGCTCGGCGCCGTCGGCCCGGGCCTGTCGGCCAAGGCGATGAACCAGCGGCTGCACGAGTTGCAGCGCTTTGGGCATCGTGCGGCGCACGGTGGCCGGCCCGGCCAAGCGCGTGAACCGGCACGTCGCGAGCGCCCATGCGGGCCCGCTCAGCGCCGCTGCACCCGATGCCTAGAATGGACTTTTCTCAATCCGGCGGAGGGCCTGTCAGATGCGCGACTACCTGAAGTTCTATATCAACGGTGCATGGGTCGACCCGGTCACGCCCAAGACGCTGGACGTCATCAACCCGGCCACCGAGGCGGTGGCCGGGCGCATCGCGATGGGCTCGGCGGCCGACGTCGACAAGGCGGTGAAGGCCGCGCGCGCGGCCTTCGAGACCTGGTCGCAGAGCAGCCTTGACGAGCGCATCGCGCTGTTCGAGCGGCTGCTGGCCGAGTACAAGAAGCGCTACGCCGACATGGCCGCGGCCATCACCGAGGAGATGGGCGCGCCGGCCGCGCTGGCGCAAAAGGCGCAGGCCGGCAGCGGCATCGGCCACCTGCAGGCGGCGCTGGCGGTGCTGAAGCAGTACAGCTTCGAGCAGCCGTTGGGCACGACCATGGTGGTCAAGGAGCCGATCGGCGTGTGCGGGTTGATCACGCCGTGGAACTGGCCGGTCAACCAGATCGCCTGCAAGGTGGCACCGGCGCTGGCGGTGGGCTGCACGATGGTGCTCAAACCGTCGGAGATCGCGCCGTTCTCGGCCCAGGTGTGGACCGAGATCGTGCACGCGGCCGGCGTGCCGGCGGGGGTGTTCAACCTGGTCTACGGCGATGGCCCGACGGTGGGCGCGGCGATTGCCAGCCACCCCGGCGTGGACATGGTGTCGTTCACCGGCAGCACGCGCGCCGGCATCGAGGTCGCGCGCAACGCGGCACCGACGGTCAAGCGCGTCAGCCAGGAACTCGGCGGCAAGTCGCCCAACATCATCCTGCCCGACGCCGACTTCAAGCGCGCGGTCACCGCCGGCGTGCGCAGTGTGATGAACAACTCGGGCCAGAGCTGCAACGCGCCGACGCGCATGCTGGTGCCCAACGCCAGGATGGCCGAGGCGCTGGCCATCGCCAAGGAGGCAGCCGAAGCCACCACGGTCGGCGCGCCCGACAGCGGCGCGACCATCGGCCCGGTGATCTCGGCCACGCAGTGGGACAAGATCCAGACGCTGATCAACCGCGGCATCG
>CALBTN010000095.1 GCA_937967345.1 uncultured Rubrivivax sp.
GCACCTCCAGGCCCTTCTTGCGGAAGATCTCGAGCTGCGGGCTGTTCTTCGCGGCCGCCAGCGTGTCGGCGGTGATGTAGTAGATGGCCTCCTGGCCTTCCTTCATGCGGCCCACGTAGTCGGCAAAGGACACGCCCTCGTCGGCGTGCGTGGAGGCAAAGCGCAGCAGCTTCGCCAGCCGCTCCTGGTTGGCGAAGTCCTCGCCCATGCCTTCCTTGAGCACGGCGCCGAACTGGCGCCAGAACTCGGCGTACTTGTCCTTCTGGTTCTCGGCCACGTCCTCCAGCATCGACAGCACGCGCTTGGTGCTGCCCTCGCGGATGGCCTTCACGTCGCGGCTTTCCTGCAGCAGCTCGCGGCTGACGTTCAGCGGCAGGTCGGCCGAGTCGATCACGCCCTTGACGAAGCGCAGGTACACCGGCATCAGCGCCTCGGCGTCGTCCATGATGAAGACGCGCTTGACGTAGAGCTTGACGCCGCCGCGCTTGTCGCGGTTCCACAGGTCGAACGGCGCCTTGGCCGGCACGTACAGCAGCTGCGTGTACTCGGTGCGGCCCTCGACGCGGTTGTGCGTGTAGGCCAGCGGCGCCTCGCTGTCGTAGCTGATCTGCTTGTAGAAGTCCTGGTACTCGGTGTCGGTGATGTCGCTCTTGCTGCGCGTCCACAGCGCCGCCGCCTTGTTGACGGTCTCCCACTCGTCGGTGTCGACCTGCGCCTTCTTCTCGTCGTCCCACTGCTGCTTGCGCATCAGGATGGGCAGCGAGATGTGGTCGGAATATTTCGAGATGATCGACTTCAGCCGCCATGCGGACAGGAAGTCCTCCTCGCCGTCGCGCAGGTGCAGGATGACGTCGGTGCCGCGGGCGGGCTTGTCGATCGTCTCGACCTCGAATTCGCCGGTGCCCTCGCTGCTCCAGCGCACGCCCTCGCCGGCGGGCAGGCCGGCGCGGCGGCTCTCGACCGTGATGCGGTCGGCGACGATGAAGCCCGAATAGAAACCGACGCCGAACTGGCCGATCAGGTTGGCGTCCTTCTTCTTCTCGCCCTCGAGCTGCGCCAGGAACTCGCGCGTGCCGCTCTTGGCGATGGTGCCCAGGTGCGCGACGGCTTCTTCAGCGCTCATGCCGATGCCGTTGTCGCGGATGGTCAGCGTCTTGGCGTCCTTGTCGAAGAACACGCGCACTTCCAGGTTAGGCGCGTCCTCCCACAGTGCGCTGTGGTCCAGCGCCTCGAAGCGCAGCTTGTCGCAGGCGTCGGAGGCGTTGGACACCAGCTCGCGCAGGAAGATCTCCTTGTTCGAGTACAGCGAATGGGTCACCAGGTGCAGGATCTGCTTGACCTCGGCCTGGAACGAAAGGGTTTGTTTGTTCATCTCAGGAAAGACAGGGGTTCGGTGACGAAACGACAGGCCGGGCGCAGTGCGCGAAGCCGATCGGGCATTTGGGGTACCCTGCACGCTCTTTCAAGCCCCGGCGGGTGCGTGCCGCGGTGGCGCGGCACAAGCCCCCACCGCCTTGCGCGATCGATCACGCCGGGATGGGCCATCGCGTCACCCGCGCACCGGCCTGCTGTCGCAACCCAGGTGTCGCAGCGCGCTGCGCGCCGCCTACAAGCGAGGACGCCGCCGCCATGACGCCGACCGGCACGCCCGACATTTTGCCCGAGCCCCCTTTGCTCGACTGGATCCGCCTGCCCGAGGTCGACCCGGTGCTCGGCCTGGCCGTGGTCATGCTGCTGGCGGTGGTCGCCGCCAGCGCGATGTACCGCAGCTTGAAACTGCCGCGGCTGGCCGGCTACATGCTGGTGGGCGTGCTGGCCAGCCCGATGGGGCTGGGGCTGCTGCAGCCGACCGACCTGGACACCTGGAAGCCGATCGTCGACCTGGCCATCGCGGCGCTGGTGTTCGAGCTGGGCAGCCGCTTGCGCCCGCGCTGGCTGCTCGACAACGGCTGGTTTGCCGCCAGTTGCGTGCTCGAAGGGCTGTGCGCCGCGGTGGCCGTGGCCGCGGCGCTGATCTGGCTGGGCGCGCCGACGGTGTCGGCGCTGCTGGCGGCGACGGTGGCGGCATCGACCTCGCCGGTGATCACGATGGCTTCGGTGCACGAGTTGCGCCCGCGCGGCCAGGTCGGCGAGCGGCTGCTGATGATGTGCGCGATCAACAGCCTGCTGGCGATGCTGGCGCTCAAGCTGTGGCCGCTGCTGGCCTTGACCGGACAGGGCGATGGCGACGCGCTGAGCTGGATTGCCAGCGCGCTGTACGTGGTGTGCGGCTCGTTCCTGCTGGGCTTGCTCTGCGGCTGGATCCTCGACCGCGCCGCGCGCTTTTCCAACCAGCGCTCGAGCGCGCCGGTGCTGCACATTGCGCTGGTGCTGCTGGCCGCCACGCTGGCATCGAACTGGGGTTTGTCGCCGCTGCTGACCTTGCTGGTGGCCGGCATGACCGCGCGCGCGCTGATGGGTCACCGGCTCAGCGTCGAACCGTCGATGGGCAGCGCCGGGGCCGCCTTGACCGTGCTGCTGTTCATCAGCCTGGGGGTGCTGATCAGCGTGGACGGGCTGCGCCAGGTCTGGCCGTGGGTGCTGGCGTTGATCGCCGCACGCTTTGTCGGCAAGGGCATCGGCGTGGCGCTGCTGGCGCGGCCCAGCGGCCTGAGCTGGCGCCAGGCACTGGGCCTGACGCTGGCGCTGCAGCCGATGAGCAGCCTGGCGGTGCTGCTGGTGGCCAACGACTTCCAATGGAGCTCGCAGCTGCCCGGCATGGCCGCGCCGGTGATGCAGGCGATGCTGGTGGCCACCGCGGCGATGCAGTTGAGCGGCCCGCTGTGGCTGCAACTGGCCCTTCGCCGCGTGGCCGGCGAATGCGAGGAGGACACCGCACATGCCGCTTGAAGCCTTCACCGTATCCGAGCCGCTGACGATGGGCGTCGAGCTCGAACTGCAGCTGCTGGACACGCTCGATCTGGACCTCGCGCCGCGCGCGCAAGACCTGCTGCGCGCGCTGGACAAGCACCCCGGCGCGTGGGACGTCAAACCCGAGATCACGCGCAGCATGATCGAGATCGGCACCTCGATCCAGCGCGAGCACGCGTCGCTGCGCGACGAGCTGCACGACCTGTGCCGCCAGCTGTCGCGCGCCGCGCGGCGGCTGAACATCGCCATCGGCGGCGGCGGCACGCACGCGTTCCAGCACTGGAGCCAGCAGCAGATCTTCCCGACCGAGCGCTTCCGCTACATCAGCGAGCTCTACGGCTACCTGGCCAAGCAGTTCACCGTGTTCGGCCAGCACGTGCACATCGGCGTGCCGCACGGCGACGAGGCGCTGTGGCTGCTGCACGCGCTGTCGCGCTACGTGCCGCACTTCATCGCGCTGAGCGCGTCGTCGCCCTTCGTGCAGGGCGTGGACACCGGCTTTCATTCGGCGCGGCTGAACTCGGTGTTCGCGTTTCCGCTGTCGGGGCGCGCGCCCTTCGTGCTGACCTGGGAGGCCTTCGGCGAGTTCTTCGAGAAGATGGCCAGCACCGGGGTGGTGCAGTCGATGAAGGACTTCTACTGGGACATCCGGCCCAAGCCCGAGTACGGCACGATCGAGCTGCGCGTGTGCGACACGCCGCTGTCGGTGGACAAGGCCGCGGCGCTGGCGTGCTACTTGCAAAGCCTGTGCCGCCACCTGCGCGAAGAGCGCCCGTTCGAGCCGTCCGAGGACGACTATCTGGTCTACACCTACAACCGCTTCCAGGCCTGCCGTTTCGGCCTGGACGGCGAGATCGTCGACCCGAAGACGCACACCCGGCACAAGATCCGCGACGACATCATCCGCACGCTGGCACGCGTGGCCGAGCATGCGCTGGACCTGCGCTCGCTGGACGCCAACCACCAGATCCGCGACTCGCTGTTCGACGGCAACGACGCCACCTGGCTGCGCGCGCAGCAAGCCGGCGGCACGCCGTTGCCGGCGGTGGTCGAAGCGGCCAGTGCGCGCTGGATGATGAAGTAAGCCCGCGCCGCGCGCGCGGCGCGGTGCGGCGGCGTATCGTGCGCGCACCCGATCGCTCGACCGAGGTCTTGTCATGAGCTACCGCGACACCTTGCTCTTCATCGACGGCCAGTGGTGCGACGCCGTCGGCGGG
>CALBTN010000096.1 GCA_937967345.1 uncultured Rubrivivax sp.
GCCGACGTCGGGCTTGCCCTGGTCGTCCTTCTCGATCACCACCAGCTTGCGGCCGTTGACGGCCATCGTGCCGCCGGTGGCGTACTCCAGCCCGAGGTTGAAGCCGACGATGGTCTGCTTGGCATAGGCCTCGAGCGGCCCGGTCTTGCTGGCGATCAGCGCGATCTTGATGTCGCCCTTGTTCGGTTGCGCGACGGCCGCACTGAACGGCAGCGCAGACAGCGTCGCGGCCAGCGCCGCGGCGCGCAGCCAGGAAGTGGTCGATCGGATCACGGTGGCAATCTCCTTCGGACGTTGTGCAAGCGGCGCCGTGGTGGCCGCGCGGATCTGCATTGCAATGCACGTGCCAGCCTGGCCTGCGGCCCAGCCGCCAGCGCCCGCAGCGCGGGAAAGCACCGACTTCGCATCGATCGGCACACGCCTTTGCGGCCGCTGGCGTTCGGTGCGGGCCCTCAAACTGCTCATGTTTCGGACAGGCTTGTCGTCCGCCGCAGTGGACATGTCCAAATTTCAGACAAACCACCCGCACCGCGCAGCTCAGTTTGGCTGCAACCCCTGCCCGAGCGCGGCGCCCGCCAGCTTCTGGTACAGCGACGCGCGGGAGATCCCCAACAGCCGCGCCGCCGCCAGCTTGTTGCCGCCGGTGCGCTGCAGTGCGTCGCGAATGCAGCGCGCCTCGAGTTCGGCCACCGCCTGCGGCAGCGTGCTGAACGCGCCGGCATCCACCGCGGCTGCGGCGGCCACCGCCTGTGCCGCGCCGGCCGCGTTGCGCGCCGCCGGCGCGGCAGCCACCGCGGCACTGCGCGTGGCTGGCCCCAGCAGCGGAGAGAAGTGGCCCGCACCCAGGCTCGTGTCATCGGTCATCAGCGTCGCCTGCTCGAGCACGTTGCGCAACTCGCGGATGTTGCCTGGCCAGGGGTGCCGCGCCAGCAGCTCGAGCGCGTCGGCGTTCAGGCCCTTGTGCGGCAGGCCGCTGCGCCGCGAGATGTCCTCGGCCAGCGCCTCGACCAGCGCTTCCAGGTCGTCCAGCCGCGCGCGCAGCGGCGGCAGCCGGATCGGCAGCACGTTGAGCCGGTAATACAGGTCGGCGCGAAACGCGCCATCGGCCACCATCGCGGCCAGGTCGCGGCTGGTGGCGGCGATCACGCGCACGTCGATGCGCTGCACCTGGTTGCTGCCCAGCGGCTCCAGCTCCTGCTCCTGCAGCACGCGCAGCAGCTTGCTCTGCAGCGCGAGCGGCATGTCGCCGATCTCGTCGAGCAGCAGCGTGCCGCCATCGGCCGCCTTGAACTTGCCGTCGCGGCCCTTGCGCTCGGCGCCGGTGTAGGCGCCAGGCGCGACGCCGAAGAACTCGGCCTCGAGCAAGCTTTCAGGCACCGCCGCGATGTTGACCGCGACGAAGGGCCTGGCCGCGCGCGCGCTGGCGGCGTGGATGCCGTGCGCGAGCAGCTCCTTGCCGGTGCCAGTCTCGCCCAGCAGCAGCACGGTGGAGTCGGTCTGGGCGACGCGCCGCGCCAGCCGCTTGACCTCCATCGCCGCGCTGCTCGAGCCGATGAAGCTGGCGATGCGGTGCTTGGGCCGGCGCTGCGCGGCCAGCTGCTGGCGCGCGGCATCGAGCTCGCGCTGCAGCCGCGCGAACTTGGCCATCAGCGGCTGCATCGTGGTCTGCGGCTCGTCCAGCAGCACCATGCCCAGCGCGCCGATGATCTCGCCGCCGTGGTCGCGCAACGGCAGCCGGCTGACGAGAAAGGTACCGGCCTGGTTGCTCAGCAGGTCCACCAGGATCGGCTTGCCGGTGTCGATCACCTGGTTCATCAGCGTGTTGGGCACCACCTCCTCGACGCGTTTGCCGACGAAGGCCTCGGCGCTGTCGAAGCCCAGGCGCGGCAGGAACTGCTTGTAGCCTTCGCTGATCCAGACGATGCGGTGCTCGCGGTCGACCAGCAGCGAGCCCATCGCGCTGGCGGCGAAGGCGTCGAACATGCTCCTGGCCGCCAGCTCGAGCATGTGCTGGTCGCTCAGTGGTTTCATCAAGGCGGCGCCATGGCGGTCGATGCGAAGCGCGGCACTGTAGGCGCTGCGGCGCCGAGTGTCCACGAACCGTACACGCGCGGCCGGCACGGCTCGACGCGCGTGGCAACATGTCGGCCGAGGGGCCGCGCCGGTCGTTGGGCATCATCACCAAAGGCTCGTACGACCTGGAGCGCATCGAAGCCCAACCCAGGATGAACACGACATGACCCCGACCGATGACCCTGACCGGCGCCGGCTGCTGCTGCGTACGGCCGCCGTGGCGCTGGGCGGCTGGGGCGGCCTGGGTGCCCACCCTGTGGCCTGGGCCGACGGCGGCAGCACCTGGCCCACGCGGCCGGTGACGCTGATCGTGCCGTTTCCGCCCGGCGGCGGCAGCGATGCCTTTGCGCAGCCGCTGGCGGCACGCCTGAGCCAGACGCTGGGCACGCCCTTCGTCATCGAGCACAAGGCCGGCGCCGGCGGCACCGTGGGCGCCGCGCTCGCCGCCCGCGCGCCCGCCGATGGCCACACCCTGTTGCTCGGCGCGGTGCACCACGCGATCGCCGCCGTGGTGCAGCCGAAGCTGGACTACGACATCCAGCGCGATTTCGCAGCGATCGGCCTGCTGGCCAACGTGCCGCAGGTGGTGGTGGTCAGTGCGCAGCACTCGCCGGTGTCCGACCTGAAGGCGCTGCTGGCGGCCGTGCGCGCCAGCCCCGGCAGCTTTAGTTATGCGTCGGCGGGCAACGGCACCAGCCAGCACCTGGCCGGCGAGCTGTTCAAGCTGCAGACCGGCACCGTGATCAACCACCGGCCCTACCTGGGCGCCGGGCCGGCGTTGCAGGACTTGATGGCCGGCAAGGTGGACATGATGTTCGACAGCCTGGCCTCGTCGGCCGCGCACATCCGCGCCGGGCGCCTGAAGGCGCTGGCGGTGGCCTCGGACAAACGCGTGCCCGCCTTTGCCGATCTGCCCACCGCGGCCGAGTTCAACCTGCGCGAGTTCCGCGTCACCACCTGGTACGGGCTGTGGGCGCCCAAGGGCACGCCGCCCGGCGTGGCCGAGCGCATGCAGCACGAGCTGCGCGGCGCGTTGCGCGCAGCAGAGCTGGCCGCCACCTGGCGCGGCCTGGGCTCGACCACGCCCCATCTGTACGGCGAGGGTTTCGGCCGCTTCGTCGACGCCGAGATCAGGCGCTGGGGCGCGGTGGTCAAGGCCGCGGGCCTGAAGCTGTCATGAGCGCCGGCCACATCGAGCTGCTTCAGGCCGGCGCCGATGGCGTGGCGCGCGTGCGCATCCGCAACCCGGCCAAGCACAACGCGCTGAGCGTGGCGATGTGGCAGCAGCTGCGCGCCGCGTTCCAGCAGCTGCAGCGCGCGGATCAGCGCACGCGCGTGGTGCTGGTGTGCGGCGAAGGCGGCCACTTCGCCGCGGGCGGCGACATCGGCGAGTTCCCGCACTTCAGGTTCGACGCGCAGCGGCTGCACGACTTCCACGAAGCCACGGTGGCACCGGCGCTGCAGGCGATGCTCGACTGCGACACGCCGCTGCTGGCGATGATCGAGGGCTCGTGCATCGGCGGCGGCCTCGAGATCGCCGCGTGCTGCGACCTGCGCATCGCCGCGCGCAGCGCGCGCCTGGGCATACCGATCGCGCGGCTGGGTTTCCCGCTGGCGCCGAGCGAGGCGCAGATCGTCGCGCGTGCGATCGGGCTGCCGCTGTTGCGCGAGCTGCTGCTCGAGGCGCGGCTGCTCGACGCCGATGCGGCGCTGGCGCGCGGCATCGTGCACCGCGTCGTGGCCGACGCCGAGCTGCAGGCGCAGGCCGCGGCCAGCGCCGCGCGCATCGCCTCGTTGTCGCCGCAGGCGCAGCGCATCAACAAGCGCACGCTGCGCCAGCTGGCCGCCGGCGGGCCGAGTCCGGCCGAGCGCGACGCCCATTTCGCCTATGCCGATTCGGCCGAACACCGCGAAGGCCTGGCCGCCTTCATCGAAAAGCGCGTGGCGCGGTTCTGAGCGCACCAACCGCCCTGACCGCCCTGACCGCGCGCCGCACACTCCGCGAGAATGTCCCTGCGATGATGAACAACAACAATCTGTTCGCCGTGCTGCGCGCAGCCTTCCCGGCCGAGCTCGACCGCACCGCGATCGAGACCGCCGACGGCGAAGGCGCGCCGCTGTACTACACCTGGGCCGACATCGAGCGCGCCACCGCGATGCTGGCCAACCTGCTGGTCTCGCTGGACCTGCCGCCAGGCACGCGCGTGGCGGTGCAGGCCGAAAAGAGCGTCGAGGCGCTGCTGCTGTACCTGGCGGTGCTGCGCGCCGGCTGCGTGTACCTGCCGCTGAACACCGCCTACCAAGCGGCCGAGATCGAGTATTTCATCGCCAACGCCGAACCCGGCGTGGTGGTGTGCGCGAGCCGCAACTTCGGCTGGGTCAGCCAGCTCGCGTTCAAGGCCGGCACGCGCAACGTGTTCACGCTGGACGACGACCGCAGCGGCAGCCTGCTCGATCGCGCCGCCCAGATGAGCGACCGCCACGAAGTGGCGCCATGCCAGCGCGACGACCTGGCCGCGATCGTCTACACCAGCGGCACCACCGGGCGCAGCAAGGGCGCGATGCTGACGCACCACAACCTGGCGAGCAACGCGCGCGTGCTGCACGAGCACTGGGGCTGGCGCGGCGACGACGTGCTGATCCACGCGCTGCCGATCTTCCACGTGCACGGCCTGTTCGTCGCGTCGCACGGCGCGCTGCTGGCCGGCGCCAAGACGATCTGGTTCGGCAAGTTCGACCCGCGCAAGGTGATCGCGCGACTGCCCGAGGCCACCGTGTTCATGGGCGTGCCCACGCTGTACGTGCGCATGCTGGCCGAGCCGTCGCTCGGCCGCGAGGCCTGCGCGCGCATGCGGCTGTTCATCAGCGGCT
>CALBTN010000097.1 GCA_937967345.1 uncultured Rubrivivax sp.
GTGTCGGCCAGTTCCTTGAACAGCGGCTGCTGGCGCTCCTTGGCCACGCGTTCGGACTTGGGCACCTCGAGCAGCGTGGGCTCGATCATCAGCGGCTGGTGCTCGACCCCCTCCTTGCGCTCGACGACGAGCTCGTGTTCGCGCTTGACCAGCGCGGCTTCGCCGATGCGGCGGTCCTCGGCCCGCTCCTTGCGCTGCTGGCGCCGCTCGCGCAGCGAGTCGAACGCCGCACCGATGCGCTCGGCCACCGTCAGCCAGGAAAAGCCCAGCGCGAGCGCCATGCCGGCCACGAGGGCGCAGATCCACAGCACACCCGAGCCGGCAAAGCCCAGCCAGTGCGCCGACAACGGCCCCAGCGTGAAACCCAGCACGCCACCGGCATGGCCGGGCAGGCGCGACTCCCATTGGTACAGCCGGGTCCATTCGAGCGACGAGCTCGCCGCCAGCAACAGCACCAGTCCGATCCAGAAGGCCGCACGCGGCAACGCCGGCGCCGAAGCGGCAAGGTCGTCGTCGTGCCGGCGCATGCCGCGCGCCAGCCGCGTCAGCCACGCGCGCAGCCCCACCGGCACCAGCCACCACACCGACCAGCCGAACGCGAACAGGCCCAGGTCGGACAGCCAGGCCCCGACCATGCCGGCCTTGTTGCGTAGCGGCTCGCCGTCGCCCGAGGTGGAAAACCCCGGATCGCGCAGATCGTGCGTGGCCAGCGCCAGCAACAGCAGCAGCCAGGCGATCGCGGTGATCACCAGCCAAGTCTGGCGAAGCAGCCGCGCCACCGGGCCATTGGCCGGCGCCTCGGGCGCGGCGGCGGCCTTGGCCCGGCCGCGCGAGGCCGATTTGCGCGCGGTGGTGTTGCCCAAGGCGGCGCCTTCGGCGCGCAGGGACGCAAGCGGAAAAGTCATGGCGGCGATTATGGCCACGGCCCGGCGGCCGACGCCGCTGTCACGCCGCCACGCAACAGCTGCAGCGCGACCGATCGCCCCCAGCTATCCGCAGCGCGGGGCCACGAAGTCAATCGTTCTTCGGGCGCTCTTTGATGATCACCGAGCCGTTTTCCTGGGTCTCGATGACGCCGCGCTCTTCCAGGTCCTTCATCACCCGGCTGACCATCTCGCGCGACGCGCCCACCACCTTGGCCATGTCCTGGCGCGACACCTTGTGGCGGATGATCTTCACGCCCTTGTCGTCCTCGGCCATGTCCAGCAGCGTGCGCGCGACACGGCCGTAGACGTCCAGCAGCGCCAGCGACTCGATCTGCCGGTCGGCGTTGCGCAGCCGCCGCACCAAGCCGCGCATCACGCCGTAAGACAGCGTGGAGTTCTCGGGCAGGCAGCGCGCGAAGTCCGAGCGCGCCAGCACCAGCATGTCGGTCTGCACCTCGGCGCGCACCGTGGCCGAATGCGGCTCGTTGTCGATCAGGCTCATCTCGCCGACGTAGTCGCCGGCTTCGAGCACCGCCAGGATGACCTCGCGCCCGCGCGAGTCGGAAGTCAGCACGCGCGCGCGGCCGTTGAGCAGGATGAACAGCGCATTGCTCTTGCGCCCCTGCTCGACCACCAGTTCACCGCGGCGCAGCCGGCGCTTGACCACCGCATCGGCGATCGACTGCGCCTGCTCGTTGGTCAGCATCGAGAACAACGGCACCCGGCGGATCAGATCCAGGTTGGACATCAATGACATCGGCGCTCCCCTGTTGGCTGTGGTTGGTTCGAGCACTGCAAGCCGCGCACGCGGGTGGCGGTCACTACAATTCCCAGTATTGTGCCTAGCGGTGCAGCGGTTGACGGCCGCGCGCGGCACGCTTGCAGCCCCCGCGTCGGTTTCGCGCGACGCATCGACCTTCGACCCCCCATGAGCAGCGCACCCACCCATGCCAAGGTGTTGATCCTCGGCTCCGGCCCGGCCGGCTACACCGCCGCGATCTACGCCGCGCGCGCCAACCTCGAGCCGGTGCTGATCACCGGCATCGCACAAGGCGGCCAGTTGATGACCACCACCGATGTCGACAACTGGCCCGCCGATGTCGACGGCGTGATGGGCCCGGAGCTGATGCAGCGCTTCCAGAAGCACGCCGAGCGCTTCGCGACGAAGATCGTGTTCGATCACATCAACAAGGTGAACCTGTCGCAGCGGCCGTTCCAGCTCGACGGCGACGCTGGCCGCTACAGCTGCGATGCGCTGGTCATCGCCACCGGCGCCAGCGCGAAGTACCTCGGCTTGCCCAGCGAGCAGGCGTTCATGGGCAAGGGTGTCAGCGCCTGCGCCACCTGCGACGGCTTCTTCTACCGCGGCCAGGACGTGTGCGTGGTCGGCGGCGGCAACACCGCGGTCGAAGAGGCGCTGTATCTGTCCAACATCGCGCGCACCGTGCACGTAGTGCACCGGCGCGACAAGTTCCGCGCCGAGCCGATCCTGGTCGACAAGCTGCTGGCCAAGGCCGCGTCGGGCAACGTGGTGCTGCACCTGTGGCACACGCTGGACGAAGTGCTGGGCGACGCCAGCGGCGTCACCGGCGTGCGGCTGAAGCCGGCGCAAGGCGGCAGCGATGTCGAGTTGGCGCTGCAGGGCTGCTTCATCGCGATCGGCCACCAGCCGAACACCGAGCTGTTCAGCGGCCAGCTCGAGATGAAGGATGGCTACTTGCTGACGCGCGGCGGCGCGGACGGCATGGCCACGATGACCAGTGTGCCCGGCGTGTTCGCCGCCGGCGACGTCCAAGATCACGTCTACCGCCAGGCGATCACCAGCGCGGGCACCGGCTGCATGGCGGCGCTGGATGCGCAGCGGTTTCTCGAACAGGGCAGCTAAGATATAATCGTGGGCTTTGCCGTACTTCGGCAACAAGACCATTTTGCGGAGATCTCGATATGGCGCGCGTGTGTCAGGTCACGGGCAAGGGCCCGATGGTGGGGAACAACATCTCCCACGCCAACAACAAGACCAAGCGTCGCTGGCTGCCGAACCTGCAGTACCGGCGCTTCTGGATCGAAGGCGAGAACCGCTGGGTGCGTCTTCGCGTCAGCGCCGCCGCATTGCGCCTGATCGACAAGGTCGGCATCGAGAAGGTTGTCGCCGACCTGCGCGCGCGCGGCGAACTCTGAAACTCACAGCGGGAGCGGCACCATGGCCACCAAAGGCGGACGCGAAAAGATCAAGCTCGAATCCTCGGCGGGCACCGGTCACTTCTACAC
>CALBTN010000098.1 GCA_937967345.1 uncultured Rubrivivax sp.
AAGTTTACTTCGATCGCTCATAACTGCAAACTTATTTAGGGGATGTTGTACTAGCGCTTGTACTTGTTGTGGTCATGCACGATCAGCTACGGCGCCACCGTCGATGAACCTTCGCCTCCCCACTTCCCGTTTGGAAGCAGCTCCAGAAGCGCATTTAGCAAGCGCTTCTGAACCTCGACATGCTGCGCAAGACTGGCCCGCGCTCTCTCTCGCAAGTCGCGAGCCTTCTCGTTGCTCCCATGTGCCTCATAGATTGCGGCGACACGAGCAAGCGATGCGGCAAGGTCGTCTGGATCGCAATCTGGCGTGGCCGCCTCAAGGCACAACGCAGCGTGAGCCGATGCCGACTCAGCATTTCCAACCTGGAAATGGCACCAAGCAGAGTCGGCGAGAAAACTCACCATAAGGCGCGCTACCCCCTGCGCCTCCGCGCTCGCCAAGTTGCTGGCGAAGAGCGCAATTGCCTCTTCGTAGCGGCCTTCGACTGTCAGCAGTTGGGCGCGCAAGAGAGGCACAAACCATGCGAGCGAGGCAGTTCCTATTCCAGCGTCATAGTTTCCCGTGGACTCCGCTTCCATCATCGCTCGGGAGACTTCTTCCATGTCTGCCTCTCCAAACGAGGCCGCCAATCGCGTCTTACTGGCCCTAAACGCCGCCACGTTATGCAACATCGCACTGATCATCGCGTCGTCGCCCTCGGCCAGCGCGTGTTCGCGCACCTTCGCGTACCAGGGTTTGGCCAGGTCGAAGCGGCCGGCGAAATGCAAGGCGTCGGCCACCACCAGGCTGACGCGCGCCAACGCGGCGTGGTGATCCGGCTGCGCCCGCTGCAGCGCCTCGCGCACCTGCTGCAGCATCGGCTGCATGCGGTTGTCGTTGAACTCCACGTGCGCCAGCCATGCCGCGCACAGCGGCACCAGCACCGGGTGGTTCATCGCGCGGCTCAGCACCTGCGCGCGCTGCAGCCGGTCGCGCGCGCGTGGCCCCGGCTGGCTGTAGAAGTGGATCAGCGCCTCGACCAGGCTGACCCAGGCCGTCACCTGCGCATCGGGGCGCGCGCCGAACTCGCTGCGGATCGCATCGACCGTGGCCTGCGCGTGCTCGTACTTGCCCTGGCGCGCCAGGTAGATGCCGCGCTGCGCACGCAGGCAGGCCGCCTCCACCGGGTCGCGCGCGGCGGCGATGCGCGAGGCCAGTTGCGCGAGCAGCCGCGACGCCACGCCCGCGTGCCGGTCAGGCCGTCAGGATGCGCAGCGCCTCGGCGTAGCGCGCAGCGGTCTCGCGGATCACCTCGTCGGGCAGCCGCGGCGCGGGCGCCTTCTTGTTCCACGGCCGGCCGTCGATGCGCACCGCTTCCAGCCAGTCGCGCAGGAACTGCTTGTCGAAGCTGGGCGGGTTCTCGCCGTCGCGCCAGCGCTGCAGCGGCCAAAAGCGCGACGAATCGGGCGTCAGCACCTCGTCCATCAGCGTCAGCGTGCCGGCGTCGTCCAGGCCGAACTCGAACTTGGTGTCGGCGATGACGATGCCGCGCTGCAGCGCATGGGCCGCGGCCTCGCGGTACAGCCGCAGCGAGACCTCGCGCACCCGCTCGGCCAGCGCCGGGCCGACGAGTTGCGCCATGCGTTCGAAGGGGATGTTCTCGTCGTGCGCGCCGGCTTCGGCCTTGGTCGCCGGGGTGAAGATCGGCTCGCTCAGGCGCGACGCCAGCACCAGGCCAGGCGGCAGCGGCACGCCGCACACCGTGCGGCCGCGCTGGTACTCGGCCCAGCCCGAGCCGGCCAGATAGCCGCGCACCACGGCCTCCACCGGCAGCGGCTGCAGCCTCCTGACCAGCATCGAGCGGCCTTCGACCAGCGCGCGCTCATCGGCGGCGACCACGCCGGCCGGGTCCTCGCCGCTGAGGTGGTTGGGCACCACGTGCTTCAGCCGCTCGAACCAGAACAGCGCCATGCGCGTGAGCAGCCGGCCCTTGCCGGGGATGGGCTCGCCCATGATCACGTCGAAGGCCGAGATGCGGTCGCTGGCCACCATCAGCAGCCGGTCATGGCCAACCGCGTAGTTCTCGCGCACCTTGCCGCGCGCCACCAAAGGCAGCGAGCGCAGCTGGCTTTGGTACAGCGGGGCGGCGTCGGAATCGGTCTGCGGCATGGCGTGGCGGCGGGCTGGCGAAGCGGGTGCGGCCATTTTGCCCGCGCCGGCCGCGCGGCTACTTGCCGCTGCGCAGTGCGGCGGCGATCTCGCGCTGCTGCGCCTGCAACTGGCGCAGCCGGGCGTCGATGACCGAAGCCTCGATGAAATCGTTGGCCGAGCCGCCGCGCGCCAGCGACTGCGCCGCGCGCAGCCGATCGATCGCGCCGGCGATGTCGCCCAGCGCGACGTGCGATTCGGCCTGGGCCCGCAGCGCGCGCAGCGGCTGGCCGAGCGCGTCCTCGGTCTGCGCCAGCATGGCCCAGGCCAGCGCGTCGTTCGCATGGGTCGCCACCCAGCTGCGCAGCGCTTCGCCGCTGTCGCGCAGCGCGGCCGCAGCGGGTGCATCGCAGCGCGCGGCCCCCACTGCGGCCGATGCGGCCGATGCGGCCGATGCCGCCGCGCCCGCGCAGGCTGCCGCGCCGCCGCCGCGCCACAGCGCGAGCGCGACCTGGCCGCGCAGCAGCAGGGTCCAGCGCGCATCACCCTGGCCGTCGAGCAGCCTCCAGGCGGCAGGCGCGTCGCCGCGCTGCAGCGCGATCTGCGCCTGCAACTGCCGGAAGGCGCGTTCGGCCGGCGCGGCCGGATGCTCGCGCAGCAGCTTCTGGGCCTTGGCCACGGTGGCGTCGGCGGCGGCCTCGTCGCCCAGCAGCAGCGTGGCCAGCGCGCCGCCGTACAGCGCGCCCAGCTGCTCGGCGGTGGACACGCTGGCCGCCCCCGGCGCCAGCGTGATCGCGGCGCGCTGCTGCTGGCGGCGCAGGCCTTCAGGCCCCGGGTCCATCAGCACCCGCGCGCGCGCGGCCATCAGCGCGTGCTCGATCCGGTCGGACTTGGGGCCGGGCGCACCCAGCGCGATGCGCGCGCGCGCCTCGCTGATGCGCTCCACCGTCAGCGGGTGGCTGCGCAGGTAGGGGAAGGCGCCGCTGTCGTTGAGCCGGTTGGCGGCGTCGAGCTTCTCGAACATCGAGGCCATGCCGGCCGGCGCATAACCAGCGTCGGCCAGCACGCCGAAACCGACGCGGTCGGCCTCGCGCTCCATGTCGCGGGTGTAGTTCAACTGGCCTTGGGCAGCGGCCGCCTGCGAGCCGACCACCGCGGCTTGCACGCCGTCGCTGCTGCCGGCGCGGCTGGCGGCCAGCACGCCCAGGATCAGCCCGGCCAGGCTGAGCAGCGTGATGCGCTGCGCGTTGACCACGCCGCGCGCGATGTGGCGCTGCGTGACGTGGGTCAGCTCGTGCGCGAGCACCGCGGCCAGCTCGTCGGCGCTGGTGGTCATCGCGATCAGTCCGAGGTGCACGCCGACGTAGCCGCCGGGCAGTGCGAAGGCGTTGACGCTGCGGTCGCGCACCAGGAAGACCTCGAAGGCCAGCTGCTGCGCGGTGTCGGGCGTGATCTCGCCGCGCTGGCGCGCGGCCTCGACCAGCGGCTGCCAGATGCGCTGCACGTAGTCCAGCAGCGGCGGGTCGTCGAGGTAGGCCGGGTCGCGGCGGATCTCGCGCATGATCTGCTGGCCCAGCGTGCGCTCGGTGCTCAGGCTGAACTCTTCGCCCGCCGATTCGCCCAGCGCCGGCAGGCGCACCTGCGCTTGCGCCAGCGGCGGCGCGATGGTCAGCGCCGCGGCAAGCAAGAGCGCGCCGGCGCGCGTCGGGAGTGCGGTTGGCTTCAAGGGGTTGCGGCTTCGGTGGTGGGTGTGGGAAGGCCTGCCGGCAGCATGGCCCGTGCGCCGTCTGGGCGCCGTCTGGGCGCCGTCTGGGCACCGGCACGCTGGCTATGATCGCACCGCCCGGTTTGGCTTGTATTGGGGCTTGGACACGCCGATGAGTTCCGCACTCACCCACTTCGACCGTCAAGGCCAGGCGCACATGGTCGACGTCGCGGCCAAGCCCGAGACGCACCGCGTCGCCCGCGCCAGCGGCGTGATCCGCATGAAGCCCGACACGCTGGCGCTGATCAAGGCCGGCCACGCCGAGAAGGGCGACGTGCTGGGCATCGCGCGCATCGCCGCGATCCAGGGCGCCAAGCGCACCGCCGAGCTGGTGCCGCTGTGCCACCCGCTGCCGATCACGCGCGTGGCGGTCGAGCTCGAGCTGGACGAGGCCGAATCGCTGCTGCGCTGCACCGCGCAGGTGGAAACGCTGGGCCGCACCGGCGTCGAGATGGAAGCGCTGACCGCGGTGCAGGTCGGCCTGCTCACCGTGTACGACATGTGCAAGGCGGTGGACCGCGGCATGGTCATGGGCGACATCCGGCTGCTGCGCAAGAGCGGCGGCAAGTCGGGCGAGTGGGCGGCGGAGTGATCGTGCGGCGCCCTCAACGCAGGTAGTCGCGCCAGCCGGGCTGCGTGCGCGGCGCCTCGCACTGGAACGGCAGCGGCTCGCCGGCCGGCGGCGCGTCGCACGCTTCGAAGAACTGTGCCGCCTGCGGGTTGCGGAACTCGCGCAGCCGCTGCGCCAGCGCGCGCGCCTTGTCCAGCTCGCCGGCGCGTGCCAGCGCCTCGGCCCAGGCGATCATCAGCCGCGTGTCCAGCAGGTAGTGCGGCGCCAGCTTGAAGGCCGCGTCCGACGCCGCGATGGCGTCGTCCGTCGTCGCCGCGGCGTAGGCGGCGTGGTGCGCGAACAGCACGCTGCGCTCGCCGTCGGCGATGCGCTGATCCAGCGTGCTGCCGTCGTGCGGCGGCGCGAACACCCGCGCCACGCGCGCGTAGTCCAGCACCGCCAGCGCGCTGCCCAGCGCCACCAGCACGCCGCCGATGAACAGCAGCGGCGGACGCGACCCGGCAACCGACCCCGCCCGCGAGACTGGCCCGGGCGCCAGCGCCGGCACCGGCCGGCCCAGCGCATAACCGAACAGCCACGCGGTGGGCAGCACGAAGTACGCGTACCACAGCGGGTACTCGAGCAGGCTGTGCAGGCCGATCAGCAGCAGCATCATCCAGGCGCTGCGCCGGGTGACGGCCAGCCCGGCATCGGCGTCGCGCGCGGCCAGGCGCCAGGCGCGCCATAGCGCCGCCAGCAGCAGCGCCAGCACCGCGCCGCCCAGCGGCAGGCCCAGCTCCACCAGCAACTGCAGCGGCAGGTTGTGGGTGTGGTCGAAGAAGGCCACCGGCCGGCCCGGAAACGGCGTCAGCGTCCACGCCAGGTTGAATTCGCCGAAGCCCACGCCGGCCCAGGGCTGGGCGCGGATCAGCGCCAGCGCATTGGCCCAGATGGCGAAGCGCGAACCCGACAGGTCGGCCTCGGCCAGCCGGGTCTCGCCGCCGAAGGCGTGGTGGCTGGCTTCGGCCCAAGCGCTCAATGCCAACCAGCCCAGCAGATAGAACAGCGGCGCGGCCAGCAGCAAAGCGCGCGTCGGCCGCGCCAGCCGCCGCCCGAGCACACCCCACAGCGCCAGCAGACCGATGCCGACGACCCCCGTGCGCGAGGCCGTCAGCACCACCGCGAAGCACATCAGCGCGAACAGCGCCGCGCCCATGCCGCGCTTCAGCCGGCCCAGCTCGAGCAGCGGCACCAACGCGATCGCCGCCCACAGCAGCAGGCTGCTCAGGTGGTTGGGCTGGCGCAGGTTGCCCACCGCACGCCCGGCCAGGCCCGAGCGCGCGAGCCACTGGCCGTCGGGCCACTGCGGCGCGAACACCTGCACCGCGCCGATCGCCGCGCTGAGCACACCGGCCACCACCCAACCGGCGCAAAACAGCGCGAACAGCTCGGCCGCACGCGGGCTGGCGCGTGCGGCGGCACCGCCCAGCAGCAGCACCACGCAGGCCAGCAGCAAACCCAGGGCCGACAGCGCCAGCCCGGCCGGCAAGGCCCCCGGCCCCCACGACCACAGCACCGCCGCCATCAGCGCCGCCAGCGCGGCCAGCGGCAGCCAGGCCTCGCGCAGCGCGCCGCGCAGCGGCCGTGGCGACGGCGCCAGCAGCGCCACGGCCGCGACGAAGCCACCCCACAGCAGCAGTGCCAGCGCCTGGTTCAAGAAGGTCGGCGACGGCGAGACGTTGAACGCCAGCAGCGACGGCCCGGCGGCCGCGGCCACCGCCAGGGCCGCGAGCAGCCATGGGGTTGCGGCCACCACGGGATCCGGTCTCAATCAGGTCCCGACGGCAGCTCGGTGCGGTCCAGACAAGGTGCGGCCGGCGCCGGTGCTGGCCGGCGTTCAGCCACGCCGCGCGACGCCGGCCGCATGCAGCGCGGCGATCTCGTCGGCCGAGAACCCGGCCTCGGCCAGCACCTGGTCGGTGTGCTCACCGGGTGCCGGCGCCGGGCGCACCGCATCGGGCGTGCTGCGGTCAAAGCGCGGCGCCGGGCCGGGCTGCACCACACCGCCGATGTCGATGAAGGCTTCGCGCGTGCGCGCGTGGGCATGCTGCGGCGCCTCGGCCATGCTCAGCACCGGGGCGAAGCAGGCATCGCTGCCTTCGAGCAGCGCGCACCATTCATCGCGCGTCCTGCCGCGCAGGATCGCCGCCATCGCTGCGCGCAGCTCGGGCCACAGCCTGCGGTCGTACTGGCCCTTGACGAAGCGCGCGTCCAGCCCGATGCGCTGCGCCAGCTCGGCGAAGAACTTGGGCTCGAGCGCGCCGATCGCCACGTGCTTGCCGTCGGCGGTCTCGTAGGTGTCGTAGAAGGGCGCGCCGCCGTCGAGCAGGTTGGCGCCGCGCTGGCCGCTCCAGCGGCCGCTGGCGCTCAGGCCGTAGAAGATCGACGCCAGCGACGCCGCGCCGTCGACCATCGCGGCGTCGACCACGTCGCCGCGGCCCGAGCGGTTGCGCTCGTGCAGCGCGGCCAGCAGCCCCAGCGCCAGGTACAGCGCGCCACCGCCGTAGTCGCCCACCAGGTTCAGCGGCACCACCGGCTTGCCGCCGGGCGGGCCGATCGCGTGCAGCGCGCCGGTCAGCGCGATGTAGTTCAGGTCATGGCCAGCGGCCTGCGCCAGCGGCCCGCTCTGGCCGAAGCCGGTCATGCGGCCGTACACCAGCCCGGGGTTCAGCGCGTGGCAATCGGCGGGCCCCAGGCCCAGCCGCTCGGCCACGCCGGGGCGGAAGCCTTCGATCAGCACGTCGGCGCGCGCGGCCAGCCGCAGCACCGCGTCGCGCCCGGCGCTGCGCTTCAGGTCCAGCGCCACCGAGCGCCGGTTGCGCGCATTGATGTCGTAGCGCCGGTCCATCGGCACGCCCAGATCGCTGGCTTCGGTGCGATCGATACGCACCACGTCGGCGCCCAGGTCGGCCAGCAGCATCGCGCAAAACGGCCCCGGGCCGATCCCGGCCAGTTCGATGACGCGCAATCCGTGCAATGGTCCCATGGGTGGCAGCTCCTGAGTGTGGCGCCGCGTCGCGGCAAGGTTTCGAGTGTGCCCGATGGCGGCAGCGTGGCGTCGCTGCAGCAGCTCGGGTTTCAGCGCTGCGGGCCGTCCCTTGCGCGACACGGCGGCCCGGCTGACTGCGGTTAGCCTGCCAGCCATGCGAGAACCGATTCCGCGCCGCGCGCTGGTGCTGCTGGTGCTGCTGACGCTGATCTGGGGTACCAACTGGCCGCTGCTCGCGCTGGCGGTGCGCGAGATTTCGGTGTGGAGCTTTCGCGCGGTCGGCGTCACGCTGGCCGGGGTCACGCTGCTGGCGGTGGCGCGGGCACGCGGCCAGTCGCTGCACGTGCCGCGCGAGTACCGGCTGAGCATCGTCGCGGCCAGCTGCTTTTACCTGGTGTACTGGAACATCGCCAGCACCTACGCGGCGATCCTGATCCCGTCGGGGCAGGCGGCGATCCTGGGTTTCACGATGCCGCTGTGGTCGGCGCTGATCTCCTGGCTGGTGCTGGGCGAGCGCTTCAGCGGGCGCATGCTGGCCGGGCTGCTGTTCGGCGCGGCGGCGGTGCTGCTGCTGATGGTGCCGGGGCTGCGCGACTACGCGCAAGCGCCGCTGGGTTTCGCGCTGGGCGTGTCCGCCGGACTGGGCTGGGCCATCGGCACGCTGATCTTGAAGCAGCGCAGCGTCCCGGTGCCGGCCACCGTGCTCACCGGCTGGCAGCTGCTGATCACCGCAGCGCCGATCAGCGCGGGCGCGCTGTGGTTCGGCGATGGCCGCTGGTTCATGC
>CALBTN010000099.1 GCA_937967345.1 uncultured Rubrivivax sp.
ATCGGCGGCATCGGCTCGATCCGCGGCGCGCTGCTGGCCGCGCTGCTGATCGGCTTCGTCGACACCTTCGGCAAGGTGCTGCTGCCGCAGGCCGCCGGCGTGGCGGTGTACGTGCTGATGGCGCTGATCCTGCTGTGGCGGCCCGAGGGCCTGGTCCGGGCCGGATGACGCGCCGGTGAAGTCGCCGCTGGTCTTCGTTGCCGCGTGCTTCGCGCTGCTGGCCGCCTACCCCTGGCTGGGCGGCGCCTACGGCATCGACCTGGTCGCCAAGATGATGATCTACGCCATCCTCGCGCTCAGCCTGGAACTGCTGGTGGGCGGCACCGGGTTGGTGTGCTTCGGGCAGGCGGCGTTCTTCGGTGTCGGCGCCTATGCGGCGGTGCGGCTGTCGCCCGCCGACGCACCGGCGTCGCTGGCGTGGCTGCTGCCGGCCAGCATCGGCGCCGGTGCGCTGGTCGCGCTGGCCGTGGGCGCGCTGTCGCTGCGCACGCGCGGCGTGTACTTCATCATGGTCACATTGGCCTTCGCGCAGATGGCCTACTACGTGGTGCACGACACCGCGCTGGGCGGCGGCACCGACGGCATCTACCTGTACTTCAAGCCCGCGCTGGGCACACTCGATCTGGACGACGCACGAGTCATGTATGCGTTCATCCTGCTGTGCCTGGCGGCCACCTTCGCCTTCCTGGCGCTGCTGCGCCGCTCGCGCTTCGGCCGCGCGCTGGCCGGCATCAAGGCCAACGAGGCGCGCATGCGCGCCTCGGGCTATTCGACCTACCCCTACAAGCTGGCGGCCTTCACGCTGTCGGGTGCCATTGCGGCGCTGGCCGGCTTCCTGTTCGCGGTCAAGGACGGCTTCGTCAACCCCGAGCTGCTGAGCTGGCACCTGAGCGGCGCGGTGCTGGTGATGATCATCCTCGGCGGCCTGGGCCACCTGCGCGGCGCGCTGATCGGCGCCTTCGCCTTCACGCTGCTGCAGGAGTTCTACAAGTCGGAAGGCGTCTTCGGTGCCTTCGCCAAGCACTGGATGCTGGGGCTGGGCCTGACCATCATCGGCTGCGTCGCGCTGCTGCCGCGCGGGCTGGTCGGCATCCCGGCGCTGTGGCGCGAGCGGCGTGAGCGGCGGCAAGCACGCGCCGACGTTGGCGCCAGCGGGGCCACGCCTTGAGCACGCCGCAGGTGCTGCTGCGCGGCGAGGCCATCAGCCGCCGCTGGGGCGGGCTGGTGGCGGTGGACCGGGTGTCGATCGCGCTCGAGCGCGGCAGCGTGCACGCGCTGATCGGCACCAACGGCGCAGGCAAGTCGACGCTGGTCAACGTGCTGGCCGGCGAGCTCGCGGCCAGCGCCGGGCGCGTCGAACTGCTGGGCCAGGACGTGACCGCGTGGCCGCAGCCGCGGCGCGCGCGCGCCGGCCTGGGGCGCAGCTACCAGCGCACCAACATCTTCCCGGACTTCAGCGTGCTCGAGAACTGCCGGCTGGCGGCGCAGGCGAACACCCAGCGCGCCTGGGACTGGTGCAGCCCGGCCGCGCGCTGCAGCGTCAGCAACCGGGCCGCGCGCGCCGCGATCGAACGCGCCGGCCTGGGCGAGTGCAGCGAGCGCGCGGCCGGTGCGCTGTCGCACGGCCAGCGCCGCCAACTCGAGATCGCGATGTGCCTGGCGATCACGCCGCAGGTGCTGCTGCTGGACGAGCCGCTGGCCGGCATGGGCGCCGACGAAACCGAACGCATGTTGGCGCTGCTGGCCGAACTGAGGCGCGAGCACGCGATCCTGCTGGTCGAACACGACATGGACGCGGTGTTTCGCATCGCCGATCGCATCACGGTGATGGTCAACGGCGCGGTCATCGCCTCCGGCACGCCCGACGGGGTGCGGCACGACGCCGCGGTGCAGGCCGCCTACCTCGGTCACGAGCGCTGACGTTGCCGCAAACAGTCATGGACAGCTTGCTCGACGCCCGCGAGCTGCACGCCTGGTACGGCAGCAGCCACGTGCTGCACGGCGTCGACCTGCGGATCGCGCGCGGCCAGACGGTGGGCCTGCTCGGGCGCAACGGCATGGGCAAGAGCACGCTGATCCGCGCGCTGCTGGGCCACGTGCGACAGCGCAGCGGCGCCATCGAGCTGCTGGGCCGCGACATGTCGCGCGCACGTCCGCACGCGATGGCGCGCGCCGGCGTGGCCTACGTGCCCGAGGGCCGCGGCGTGTTTCCGAACCTGAGCGTGCGCGAGAACCTGCTGATGGCCGCGCGCCGCGGCGTGGACGGCCGCGACGACTGGACGCTGGCGCGCGTGCTGCAGACCTTTCCACGCCTGCGCGAGCGGCTGCAGCAGCTGGGCGCGCAGCTGTCGGGCGGCGAGCAGCAGATGCTGTCGATCGGCCGCGCGCTGATGACGCACCCGGCGCTGATCATCCTGGACGAAGCCACCGAGGGCTTGGCGCCGCTGGTGGTCGACGAGATCTGGCGCGTGATCGGCCAGATGCGCGGCGACGGCATCGCCACGCTGATCGTCGACCGCGACTACCGCCGCGTGCTGGCCCACGCCGACTCCGCACTGGTGCTGCAAAAGGGCCAGGTGGTGCTGCGCGGCAGCGCGGCCGAGGTCGCCGCCAGCGCGCAGCTGGCGGCTTACCTGGGCTTGTAGTCCAGCGCCGCGGCCAGCAGCGGGGTCAACTCGGCGCAGTCGGCCACCTCAGGCGCCGCGTCGAGCAAGCCGAAGTAGCGCTTCAAGCTGGCGATCGCCGCCGCGCGCGGCGCCAGCGCACGCTTCGGCGGCGGCAGCTGCTGCGCCAGCGTGAACAGCGTGTGCTGCTCCAGGTATTCGAGCTCGAGCTCCAGCCGGCCCAGTCGCTGCCGCAGCGCCGCCGCCCAGCCGGCAGGCAAGTCCGCGGCCGCGGCCTTGACCGCACGCCGCGCACGGCGCAGCGGCTGGATCGCGTCGCGCTGCCAGGGCCCGACCGCCGCCAGCGTCTGGCGCCAGCCGCGCTGGTCCAGCGTCTGGCCGCGGCAGGCCAGCCAGCACGCATACAGCAGCAGGTTGGTGTCGGTGCCGCAGCGCTCCTGCAGCGCCAGCAGCGCGGCCTCGACCCCGGGCCGGCGGTACACCGCGAGCGAGTAGCGCCACAGCGGATTGGCGATCAAGCGCATGCGTGTCTTCGGGGCGCTATCGGCGCATAGCCGACACCCAATACATTCACCGCAGAGGAACGGAGGACGCAGAGTTTGCGCAGAGGAATACAAGTCTGGCTTTACTCTGCGGACCTCTGCGTCCTCCGTTCCTCTGCGGTGAAGGCTGTTCTGCATTGGGCTGCATTGCACCGAATGCCGTCACCCCGATCTTCGCGATCGAGCAAGACTGCGGCTGTTCACACCGCACGCAAGGCCTCGCGCGGCTGCGCGTCGGGGCCGTGGCCGTTCCAGCGCGCGAACAGGTCGTGCTCGATGCCCACCTGATCCAGCGCCTTGCCCAGGCTCTGGTGGATCAGGTCCATGATGGTCTTGGGCCGGTGGTAGAAGGCCGGCATCGGCGGCAGGATCATCGCGCCGCAGTCGGCGGCGCGCGTCATCAACTCCAGGTGCCCCTTGTGCAGCGGCGTCTCACGCACCATCAGCACCAGCTTGCGCCCCTCCTTGAGCTGCACATCGGCCGCGCGCACCACCAGGTTGTAGGTGAACGAGTTGGCGATGGCCGACAGCGTCTTCACCGTGCACGGCGCGACGATCATGCCGCGGGTGCGGAACGACCCGCTGGCCACCGCCGCGCCCACGTCGCGGTTGTTGTAGACCTTGTCGGCCAGCGCGCGCACCTCGTCGAGCGTGACGTCGGTTTCCAGCGCCAGGTTCAGCCCGGCCGCCTCGCTCAGGATCAGGTGGGTCGGCTGGCCCAGCGCCTTCAGGATGCGCAGCAGCTCGACGCCATAGATGACACCGGTGGCCCCGGTGATGGCCACGATCAACGGCAGGCTCATGGCTTGACTCCTTGGCAACGATGCGCTCGGCGGCCTCAGGCGGCCACCGCCGCGGGCACCGGCTCGACCGACTCGAGCACGACGAAACCGGCGGCTTCCAGCGCGGCGACCACATCGCCGAAGTCGCGCGCCTGGAAGTGCACGACCAGCTTCTTCGCCGCCGCGCCGCCGCGCGCGTGGCGGTCGGCATGGCGATCGAAATGGTCGATCGGGTACAGCGCCTGCAGCACCGCGCCCGCGCCTTCAGCCACCGCGGCGATGCGCCCGAGCACGCCGGGACCGAGTTCGATCGGCGCCAGCGTGACGCCGCTGCGCCGTTCGCACGCACCCAGGCAGTGCGAGGCCAGTTGGAAGATCTCGTTGGCCGAGATCACGCCGACCACGTGCTCGCCGTCGAGCACCGGAAACTGCGCCACGCCCAGCTGCTGGCCCTTGAGCAGGCAGTGCTGCATGGTGTCGTCGGCCTGCACCGTGGCCGGGTTGCGAACCATGATGTCGCGCACCTTGAGCCGGGTGACGAAGTAGTTGAACTCGTCGGGGTTTTGCGTGCGCAGCACGAAGTGGCCCATGCGCAGCAGGCTGGCGCGCGTGACCAGCCCGCGCAGCCGGCCGTCATCGACCACCGGCAGCGCATGCAGGTTGTTCTCGCTCAGGATGCGCTTGGCCTCGGACACCAGGGTGTCGCTGGCGATCACCGCCGGGTCGGCGTGCATCCAGTGGCGCACGATCATGGCTGCAGCTCCTCGATCGCTGCCGGCGCGTGCGCCGCGCGGTACAGCGCCGCGAACTCGTCGACCGCGACGCGTGCGAACTCGCTGGTGTACAGGTGCAGGTCGAGCTCCTTCACGCGCTCGGGCATGGTCAGCCCTTGCTTGAGCCGGGCGACGAAGGCGGCGTCGGCCGCCGGGTCGTGGATCGGCCGGCCCGGCTTGTCCAGCGACGACCAGCCCTGCGTGGGCACCAGGAAGGTCCAGGGCCCGCGCGCGTCGTTCAGCCGCTGCGCGATCACGTCGGCCGCCTGGCGCAGCTCGTCGGCGGTGGTGCGCACCTGCACGCGCAGCTTGTCCTGCACGTACTGCACGCGGTCCTTGGTTTTTTCCAGCATGTCGGCGCGCCCGCCGTAGGACAGGATGTCCAGCCCGCACGGCGCCAGCACCACCGGGATGCCCGCGGCGGCAGCGGCCTCGAGCCGGCCGGGGCCCGGATCGCGGTTGCCCTTGAACAGGTGTTCCATCACGCCGCCGATACAGATGTCGAGCACACCGGCGAAGGCGCCGTCGGCGATCATCTCCTCCATCGCGCGGTCGCCCTTGCCCTGCGCGTGGCACACGATCGGCGTGAAGCCGGCGTCCTCGAGCATCGCCAGGGCCGACTGCACCGCCATCTCGCCGAAGCCGAAGGACGAGATCGCGACGCAGGGTTTGTCGAACCTGAAGTCGTGCCCCAGCGTCATCTCGACCATGCCGCAGATCGCGCCCACCGCGTTGGTGATCTGCGCCCTCAGCAGCGGGTTCATCTTCACGATGTCGAGCACCGTGTGGTGCATCGTGATGTCGCGCGTGCCGACGTACTGGTCGATGTAGGCCGGGTGCGCGGCCATCGGCGAGGCCATCAGCTTCGGAAAGCCGAAGGGCAGCTGCTTCATCACCGAGGTCGCGACCAGCGTGGCGGTGCCGCCGCCGATGCCGATCGCGCCATGCACGCGCCCGGCGCGCAGCAAGTCGGCGACGATCGCCGAGGCGCCGCGGATCTGGTTGTTGGTCGCGGTGTCGCGGTCGCTGCGGTACTTCTCGCGCACCACCTCGATCGCCAGGCCGCCGCGCGCGGCGACGTCCTCGGTGCGGATGTCGCCGGCAAATGGCGGCGGCTCTTCCATGCTGAAGTCGAGCAGGATCGGCTCGTGGCCGCGCGCGGCGATCAGCCCCTTGACGAAGACGATGTCCTCGCCGCGCGTGTCCAGGTTGCAGATGACGACGATGCCCTTCTTGGCCATGGTGCGGCTGCCTGGTCTACATCTCGTGGGTCTTGGCCTTCTTCGCCGGTGCTTCGGGGCGGGTCAGGCGGTTGATCATCTCGGCCACCGGGCTGGTGCCCGCAAAGCCGTATTCGTTCCAGCGGCTGGAGACCTTCTGCAGCATCGCGCGGTCCATGAAGATCTCGTTGGGCTTGTTCTTCCACTCGTAGGGCGTGCAGGCGTCGAGGATGATGCGGCTGGTGATGTCGCGCGCCTCGATCGGCAGCCCCGGGTCCAGCGGCGTCGAGCGGCCGCGGTCGATGATCTGCGCCGAGCGCTTGGGGTCGAAGCGCGTGGCCAGCGCCCACCACACGCGGTCCATGTCGTCGGCCTCGATGTCGTGGTCGACGACGATCACGCCCTTCAGGCCGTAGTGGCCGGTGGTGCTGGCAATCACCGCGTTGCCGACGTGATTGGAGTGCCCCGGGTACATCTGCTTGACCGACACGATCGCCCAGAAGCGCCCGGTGGCCGCCGCCGGCAGGTACACGCTCTGGATGCCCGGCACCTTCATCGTTTCCAGGTCGTACCACATCGCGCCGGTGCGGTTCAGCGACTGGATCATGTGGATGTCGTTGATCGGCTTGCCCACCGTGGTCGACCAGAACACCGGCTTGTTGCGGTGCAGGATGCGCTTGACGCGCAGCACCGGCTTCGGATAGTCCTTGCCCTTGTTGCCCGAGTAGTAGCCGGTGTATTCGCCGAAGGGGCCCTCTTCCATCAGCTCGTTGGGGTCGATCCAGCCCTCGGCGATGATCTCGGCGTTGGCCGGCAGCGTCAGCCCCGTGAGGTCCGACTTGAACACCGGCACCGAGCGGCCGCGCAGCGCACCGGCGATGTCGTACTCGTCGACCTGCGCGCTGACCAAGGTGGAGCCGGCGAGAAACAGCACGGGGTCGCAGCCGACGACCGCGGCCGCGGGCATGAGTTCGCCGCGCTCGGCGTACTTCTTCATGTGCATGTCGCCATGCTTGCCCTTGATGATCTGCGAGCCCAGGATGTTCTTGCCGAGCACCTGCGAGCGGTAGGTGCCCAGGTTGGTCCAGCCGGTGTCGGGGTCCTGCGTCACCAGGTAGCCGGCAGTGACGAAGAAGCGCCCGCCGTCGTCGGGATAGAACCACGGCACCGGAAACTGTTCGAGGTCGACCGCGTCGCCTTCGATCACGTTGTCCATCACCGAGGGCTGGTCGACGTAGGTCGGCTTGATCAGCTGCTTGGTGGTCAGCTCCATCCACTTGCGCGACAGCTGGCACATCGTCAGCCCCGGGTCCTGCTCGAGCGCGATCGCGATGCGCTCGGGCGTGGTGAAGGCGCTGGTGAACACCGGGATCGTGTGGCCCTTGACGTTCTCGTACAGCAGCGCCGGACCCTGCTTTTCCTCGTTCACCTTCGAGACGTGGCACAGCTCGTACTTCCAGTCGACCTCCGCCTTCACGCGGTGCAGCTGGCCGTGGGTCTCGAGCGCCGCGATGTAGCTGCGCAGGTCGTCGATGGGCTTGACTTCGGTACGTGCGTCCATGGGGGCTCCAGGTGTAGGCGAAGGGTCGGGAGATCGATGCCGCGGGAATTCAGCCGCGCTAGCCGAGCTTCTTGCCGGCGAGCATGCCGCTGAGGATGTAGTCCATCGCCGAGCCGCCGGGCGCGGCCACCGAGGACGAGGTCTTGGCGCTCCACACCGTCTCGGGGCGCGCCTGCAGGATGAAGATGTTGCCGCCCGAAGGCAGGTCCTTGTCGAGCGCCCACTCGATGTCCATCGGGCAGCCGTAGTGCTTCTCGACGCGCTTGCCCAGCCAGGCCAGCTCGGTGATCTCGTCGTCGACCAGCGACTGCACGTTCTGCCGCTCGAACGGGATCTCCACCGCCTGCGAGCGCTGCGTCTTGGCGTCGACGGTGAAGCACATCTGCTTGGTCGACACGATGCGCTCGATGATGTCCAGCGTGACCTTGTTGACCACGAAGTGGTCGGGCGTCACCTGGCCCGACACCACCGACTCGCCGAAGCCGAAGTTGGCGTCGATGACGATCACCGAGCGGTCGCCATTGGCCGGGTGGATGGTGAACATCACGCCGGCGGTGAAGGCGTTGGCCATCTTCTGCACGCCCACGCTGATCGCCAGGCCGGTGTCGTCGAAGCCCTTGTTGGCGCGGTAGGCGATGGCGCGCGCGGTGTACAGGCTGGAGATGCAGCGCCGCATGTGGCACAGCACCTCGTCGATGCCGCGCACCCACAGGTAGGTGTCCTGCTGGCCGGCGAAGCTCGCGCCTTCCAGGTCTTCGGCGGTGGCGCTGGAGCGCACCGCCACCGGCACGCCGGGCATGCACGCGCGCAGCGCGAGCTTGCGGTAGCACTCGGCCACCTGGTCCTCGATCTGCAGCGAGAACGGCTGGGCCTCGATCAGCGCACGGATGCTTTCGCTCAGCCGCTCCAGCGCCGCCAGGTCGTTGACGTCGGCCGCGCCGAGCAGCGCGCGCACCTGGCGGTCCAGCCCGGCCTCGGCCATGAAGCGGCGGTAGCCCTCGGTGGTCAGCGCGAAACCGGGCGGCACGCGCACGCCGGCATGGATCAGCTCGCCCAGCGATGCGCACTTGCCGCCCACCAGCGCCACCGCGTCGCGCCGGCAGTCCTCGAACCAGCACACCAGCGGCGCACGCGCCGCCGCGCGGCCCGCGCCGGGCCAGGCCAATGTCTCGGTGACGCTGCCCATGGCGGTGCCGCCGTCAGCGTGCGATCGTCACCGCGCCGGTCGAGCCATCGACCCGGATGTGCATGCCGGTGCGGATGATCTTGGTCGCGTGCCCGGTGCCGACCACCGCCGGCATGCCGTACTCGCGGCACACGATCGCGGCATGGCTCATCACGCCGCCGACATCGGTGATGCACGCGCCGATCTTGGCGAAGGCCGGTGCCCACGACGGCGAGGTGGTCGGCGCGACCAGGATCTCGCCTTCGAGCAGCTCGCCGACCTCGTCCACCGTGCGGCACACCCGCGCCTTGCCTTCGCGGATGCCGGGGCTGCCGGCGAAGCCCTTGAGTTCGGTGATGCTGTCCGGGTCCTTGACTTCCTGCACCGCGGCCCAGTCGGCCAGCGACTTGTTGGTCACGCCCCACAGCACGATGGTGAAGGGCTCCTGGATCACCTCGGGCGCGGTGCCGATGGCCGGCGGCGCGCTCCACTGCCTGAACTTGTCCATCACGCCCTTGCGCCAGGCGATCTCTTGCGGCCAGGTCTGGGTGCCGCGCGGCGTGACGCCGGTGGCCCAGGCGGTGACGATGTCCCACAACGCCGCCTTGACCTCGTCGCGCTTGAGCAGCCACACGTCCTCGACGTCTTCGATGACGCCGTGCTCCTTCATGATCGCGGCGACCTCGCGCATCTTGTTCCAGAACACCGAGTGGAACCAGTGCTCGACGTAGAACAGGTGGTTCTCGACGTAGGGGAACACGGTCTTGGCGCAGCCGAGCAGCTCGTCGAACTGCTTGCGGTCGGCGTCGTTGTCGATCAGGCCGCGGTACTCGGCGGTGATGCGGTCGCGCTCGGCGCGCACCTTGTCGGTCGGCCGGTCGATGGACACGCCCTGCTGGAGCTTGCCGATGTAGGTGGCGATGCCCGACAGCGGCACGTTCATCTGGTCGTTCCACGAGCGGTCGTGGTGGAACCAGCCGGTGCCGGTGGAGATGTTGAACCAGGGCTCGCGCGCCAGGTCCAGCGAGCTGAGCCACTCGACGCCGGCGGGCAGCTTCATCAGCGCTGCTTCGACCACGCTCCACTCGGGGCTGAAGGTCACGACCGGGTCGACGCCGAGCTCGATCGCCTTGCGCGCCAGCTTCTTCAGCTGCTCGTCGGGCTCGTACATGATGACGTCGATGCCCGAGATCATCTGCGTCACGCGCTGCGGCGGGATGCTGGGGAACAGCTTCTGCACGAAGTCGAGGAAGAACACGTAGGCCGCGTAGCCCAGGTTCAGGAACTCGAAGTGGTACTGCCAGCACTTGATGCCCAGGTTGATCAGGTCGTCGTAGTTCTTCAGCAGGTGGTAGCCGTGCGATTCGCCGAGCGCGTCGGTGACCACCGACATGTCCTCCATCTCGGCCAGGCGCGGGATGCGCAGCGCCTCGAGCTCGCGGATCGTGGCCTGCATCTTCAGCTTCCACTTGGCCTCGAGCTCGTCCCAGTTCTTGTAGTAGTAGCCGGCGCGCTCCATGAAGTTGGGCACGCGCTGGCCGATCTCCTCGGGGTCCTTGACCGGCACCGGCGAGATGTAGACGTAGCCGTTGATGATGCGATGGTCCACGCCGCGCACCGGCGGCACCATGAAGATGCGGTTGTTGAACTGCGACAGCGCCAGGTACCAGGCCTCGTCCCAGATGGTGTCGAAGGGGTAAAGCGGCTCGGGGTAGTGCAAGCCGTCGTAGAACCAGAAAGTCTCCTTCTCGTAGGCGTTGCGCACCGGGTCGTCGCTGACGAACTGGTAGTGGTAGGGGTACATGCGCTCCCAGCCTTCGGTGCCGGGAATCGTCTTCGCCTTCACGTCGTGGGGTACCGGGAACTTCATGCGCTGGTCTCCTGGTGGTGATGGGCGCTGCGCCGCTGCCGGGCAGGTAGGCCTGCGATGCGGGCCGCGCTCGTGACCCGTGCAATGCACGGTCCGTGCCAGCGGCTGCAGCTTCGGCCTGCGCCCAGCGCCAGCGGCGGCGCACGCCGTGCCGCTGCGCCTGCGCTGCCGCGGCACGGGGCCAGCGCCGGCGCGGCAACACGAGCTGACCGAGCAGCGAACGCAACGCGATGCGGCGCCATCGACCGTTGATCATTTCGTGACTCCTGCGGCCTCGATCGGCGGGCAGTGTTCATTTCGTGAAGCCGCATCCAACGCTGCCATGCGCCCCCCGCACTGCAGGGGGTCTGGCTCGCGCGCTCCTTGGTCCACATCAAGGCGCGCCCGGGCACGCGGCGCTAGAAGGCGATTTGCCCAGGGCGGCGATCGAGCGGGTGTTCCAACGCCAAGCGCCGCCCGCGCGCAGGAGTCAGCGACGATGACGGTCTCGGTCAGCAAGCTGCACAGCATCGCGCACGCGGCCAGCGACGAGCTGCGCGCGCGCGTGCACTTCTGCGCCGAGACCGGCCAAATCTGGCTGCACGAACACCGCATGCTGCTGGTGCACGCCGAGGCGCAGGCGCTGCTGCGCAAGGAGCTGATCGACTCGCTCGGCATGGACCGCGCGCGCGGCCTGCTCACCCGCATGGGTTACGCCTCGGGCCTGCGCGACGCCGAGCTGGCGCGCACCCGCGCCGAAACCTGCAGCGATCTCGAGGCCTTCATGACCGGGCCGCAGCTGCACACGCTGGAAGGCATCGTGCACGTCACGCCGGTGAAGATCGAACTCGACCGCGCCAGCGGCCGCTTTTACGGCGAGTTCCTGTGGGAGAACTCGTGGGAGGGGCAGTGGCACCGCCACCACTACGGCATCCACCACGAGCCGGTGTGCTGGACCCAGATCGGCTACGCCTGCGGCTATACCTCGGCCTTCATGGGCCGCCCGATCCTTTACAAGGAAACCGAATGCGCCGGCATGGGCCACCCGCACTGCCGCATCGTGGGCAAGCCGGTCGAACAATGGGACGACGCCGCCGCGCACATGCGCTACTTCAAGCCGGAGGCCATCGCCGACCAGTTGATCGAGCTGCAGACCCAGGTGGTACAGCTGCGCTCGACGATCGCGGCGCGCGACAAGCTGCCGAGCGAACTGATCGGCAGTGCACCGGCCTTCACCGCGGCGTGCGAGCTGCTGGCGCACGCCGCGGCCAGCCAGATCACCGTGCTGCTGCTCGGCGAGACCGGGGTCGGCAAGGAGATGTTCGCGCGTGCGCTGCACGCCATGGGCTCGCGCCGCGAGCGTGCGTTCGTCGCGGTGAACTGCGCGGCGATCCCGAACGATCTGGTCGAGTCCGAACTGTTCGGTGTCGAAAAAGGCGCCTACACCGGTGCGCTGCTGACGCGCGCCGGCCGCTTCGAGCGCGCCGACGGCGGCACCCTGTTCCTCGACGAGATCGGCGAGCTGCCGCTGCCGACGCAAAGCAAGCTGCTGCGCGCGCTGCAGGAGGGCGAGATCGAGCGGCTGGGCGACCACCGCACGCGCAAGGTCGACGTGCGCATCATCGCGGCCACCAACGAGGACCTGCGCCAGCGCGTCAAGGACGGGCGCTTCCGCTCGGACCTGTACTACCGGCTCAACGCCTACCAGGTGCAGATCCCGCCGCTGCGCGAGCGCAAGCAGGACATCTCGCCGCTGGCCAAGCGCTTCTTGGAGAAGTACTGCGCGGTGCACGCGAAGAAGCTGCGCGGCTTCACCGACAAGGCCAAGCGCGCGCTGCTCAGCTACCCCTGGCCCGGCAACATCCGCGAGCTGCAGAACATGGTCGAACGCGGCGTGATCCTCGCGCCCAGCGGCACACGCATCGAGGTCGACCAGCTCTTTCCCGCCTGCAGTGCCGAGCGCGCGCGCGAGTTCGGCCTGGACCCGCACGGCGGCCTCGAGGCGCAGCTCGGCGGGTCGACCGCCGCGCTGTGCGAAGCGGTGTTCAACGGCGTGATGACGCTCGACCAGCTCGAGTCGACGCTGATCGAAACCGCGGTCGACAAGGCGCGCGGCAACCTGTCGGCCGCAGCGCGCATGCTCGGGCTGACGCGGCCGCAGCTGGCCTACCGGCTCAAGCGGCTGCACGAGGCCGACGCCGGCACGGCCGGCGACACCGCCGCGCCGCCACCGGCCCCGCGCTGATGGCCGCCGACGACCTGGCCACCACGGTCGCGCAGTACCTGCAGCGCCACCACGTGATGACGCTGGCCACCTGCGGCGCCGGCGGGCCATGGGCCGCGGCGGTGTTCTACGTCAGCGTCGGCCCGGCGCTGTACTTCCTGTCGTCGCCCACCAGCCGCCACTGCCGCGACCTGGCCGCCAACCCGCGCTGCGCGGCGACGGTGCAGCAAGACACCGGCGAGTGGCAGCGCATCCAGGGGGTGCAACTCGAGGGCTTGGCGGTCGAGCTTCAAGGCGACGAGCAGCGGCTGGCCCGGCTGCACTACGGACGCAAGTTCCCGCTGGTCGGGCAACCCGAGCACGCGCCGGCGCCGATCGCCGCGGCCTTGGCCAAGGTGCGCTGGTACCGGCTGCAGCCCACGCAGCTGCACTTCATCGACAACAGCCGCGGCTTCGGCCAGCGCGAGGCGGTGGCGCTGGACCGCTGGCGCTGACCTCGAGCGCCGCGCACTCTGCGCTGCCGCGGCAGCGGCCGCCAGACGGCCGGCCAATGCCCCTCGCCCGGCGCACCGCGACGGGCCTTCCTACAATTGCGCCAGTGCACCTTCTCAACGCCGACCTCCACTGCCATTCCGTCGTCTCCGACGGCACCTTGCAACCCGAAGCGCTGGCCCAGCGCGCCAAGGCCAACGGCGTCGAGCTCTGGTCGCTGACCGACCACGACGAAGTCGACGGCCAGCGCCGCGCCGCCGCCGCCGCGCGCGAGCTCGGGCTGGACTACCTCAGCGGCTGCGAAATCTCGGTCAGCTTTGCCGGCACCACGGTGCACATCGTCGGCCTGGGTTTCGATGCCGGCGACGCCGAGCTGCGTGCCGGGCTGGCCGCCACACGCGGCGGGCGCGACGCACGCGCGCACGAGATGGCCGCGTCGCTGGCCGGCGCGGCCATCGACGGCGCCTTCGAAGGCGCGCTGCGCTACGCCGGCAACCCTGCGCTGATCTCGCGCACGCACTTCGCGCGCCACCTGGTCGACGCGGGCGTGTGCGCCGACGTGGGCGAGGTCTTTCGCCGCTACCTCACCGAAGGCAAGCCCGGCTTCGTGCCGCACCGCTGGGCGAGCCTGGGCGACGCGGTACGCTGGATCACGCAGGCCGGCGGCATGGCCGTGATCGCGCACCCGGGGCGCTACCGCTTCACGCCCACCGAAGAGTACGCGCTGTTCACCGAGTTCATCGGCCACGGCGGGCGCGGGGTCGAGGTCATCACCGGCAGCCACGGCCAGGCCGACTACCTGAAGTACGCCGACATGGCGCTGGAATTCGGCCTGCTCGCTTCGCGCGGCAGCGACTTCCACTCGCCCGGCGAGAGCCGAGTCGACCTGGGCACGCTGCCCGACCTGCCGGGTCGGCTGACACCGGTGTGGTCGGCGCTGCAGCCGCGCATCCAGCGCGCCTGACGCAAGAGGGCCGGCGCGCGCCGGCGCGCTGGCGCAGCCGACGACAATCAGCACATGTCGCAATACTTCGAGGTCCACCCCGACAACCCGCAACCGCGGCTGCTGAAACAGGCCGCGCTGATCCTGCAGCAAGGCGGCATCGCCGCGGTGCCCACCGATTCCAGCTACGCGCTGGTGTGCCGGCTCGAAGACAAGGCTGCATCGCAGGCGCTGCGCCGGCTGCGCCAGGTCGACGACAAGCACCACCTGACACTGTTGTGCCGCGACCTGAGCGAGCTGGCCACCTACGCACGCGTCGACAACCAGCAGTACCGGCTGCTCAAGCTGGGCACGCCGGGGCCGTTCACCTTCATCCTCGAGGCGACCAAGGAAGTGCCGCGGCGGCTGAGCCACCCGTCGCGGCGCACGATCGGCCTGCGCGTGCCGGCGCACCAGGTGCTGCACGACCTGCTCGAGGCCTTCGGCGAGCCGCTGCTGAGCACGACGCTGATGCTGCCGGGCGAGCGCGAGCCGCTGAACGACGCGCAGCGCATCCGCGAGCACTTCCAGAAACAGCTGCAGGCGGTGATCGACGCCGGTGCCTGCCCGATGCAGCCGACCACGGTGATCGACCTGGCGTCGCGCGAGCCGCAGATCCTGCGTGTGGGCCGCGGCGATCCGGCGCGGCTGGGGCTGGTTGCGCAGTGAGGCCTGCCGGCGCTGCGCGCCGGCGCGCGGCCGACGCCGGCAGCCAGCGGCTTCAGTGCGGCTCGAACTCGCGGCGCGGCCGCCGCGCGTAGGCGCGCAGCGCATCGGCCAGCAGCCAGCTCAGCAGCCCGAAGGCGATCGACCAGCAAGCCGCGGCCGCAACCAGCAGCCACACCGCGTGCCCCGGCCACATCGCCGCCGCGACGCGGCCGGCCGCGGCGAGCGCGATCAGCGCCGTGCCCCAGACCAGCCGGCGCTCGGCCGCGGCGTCGAGCCGCGCGCGCGTCAGCAAGGTGACGGCCATGACGTTGAAGGTCAGCGTACCCAGCGCGCCGATGGTCAGCAGGTGCAGCGCGGCGGTGCGCTGCGGGCCCGGTGCGGCAGGCGCGAGCGCGCACAGCCCCACGCCGAGCCAGGCGTAACCGGCGCCCAGGCACAGCAGATCGGGGCGCCGCCGGCAAGCCCACAACCGCCAGCGCGCCAGCCGCACCAGCGCCAGCATGCCGGCCGCAGCGCAAGCCAGCCGCAGCACCAGATCCAGGCGCGGCCACGGCGCCGCGACGAAGGCCAGCGCCATGGCCACCAGGATCGCGCCCTCGAGCCAAGGCTGCACCCGGGCCTGCAGGTTTGCGCCCTGGCGGTAGAACTGCCCGGCCGCGGCCGGGGCGATGATGCGCCCGCCCATAAACAGCATCAGCGCCGCCAGCGCCAGCACCAGCGCCAGGACGACGGCGTGCACCGCCGCGCCGGCGGCGAAGGCCGCGACGTCGACCGCCACCGCGGTCAGGCACAGCGCCGCCAGGATCGCCGGCAGCGCCTGGTTGCGCAGCTTCTTCGCCGCCTTGAACAGCCTTGGTGCGGCGCGCAGCCCGAGCGCGGCGGCGAAGGCGATATCGAAGACCGTCGCCACCGCGAGTGGCAGCACCAGGTAGGCCAGCCGCGCCGCCAGCCACAGACCCAGCATCAACCGCAACCGCCACCGCGGCAGCGCGCCAAGCTGGTTGCCGGCGACGACGGCCAGCGCGTAGCCCAGCAGCATCTCGTGCGCGTGGCCCAGCGGCGTGGCCAGCGCCGCCGGCCCCGCGGCGATGCCGGTCAGCGCCAGCACCGACCACGGCAGAACCAGCGCGGCATACAGTGCCGCGGCCGGATAGAACACGGTGCCTGCGGCGGCCAGCGCCGGCTTCAGCGGCTGCGGCTGCAACCGAGGGGCGGGTTCAGACGGCATGCGCCGCAGCGCCGTCTTTGCAGCGAGGCGTCGGGGTCAGGGGGAGCGAACAATTCGGCATGACGCATCGCACGGTGCAAACCGGCTGGCCGGTGAGACGTCGATCCCGATGATGCCCCCGCCGGAGCGAAGCCATCCTGCGGCCAGGGCGAACCGCTCGGCGATGGCCTCGCTGCGGGGCTGCGCCACCCGGCCGAAGGCAACCGAGGTTGCGCCGGCTGCATGCGCGGGCGGACCCGCGCATCAGGCCTTCAAGCGCAGCCGTCCGAGGAAGTCGCGCTTGCCCAGCGGCATGCCATGGTGGCGCAGCAGGTCGTAGGCGGTGGTGGCGTGGAAGTAGAAGTTGGGCACCGAGAACGACAGCAAGAAGTCCTCGGCCACGAACGGCAGGCGGTGTTCGCCCAGTTCGAACACCACGTCGCGACCGTGCAGCGCGTTCACCTCGTCGCGCGTCAGCACGGCCAGGCCCTCGCGTGCCTGCGCCAGCAACGCCTGCAGGCTGGCGAAGTCATGCGCCTGGGCGTGCGGCGGCGGCCTGAACAGGCCCTCGCGTGCGCCGCACAGCGCGCCCAACGAGTGGTGCGCCGCCGACACGATCTGGAAGCTCAAGGGCAGCATGTCGGGCGCAAGGCGCGCCGCGATGACCTGCGCCAGCGGCGTGCCCTGCTGCGCGAAGTGGGCCGGCGCGCGGCCCAGGAT
>CALBTN010000100.1 GCA_937967345.1 uncultured Rubrivivax sp.
TCGATCATCAGCGGCGGGCCGCACAGGTAGGCCTTGTGGCCGCGGAAGTCGTTGCCGAAGTGCGCCTTGGCCGCCTCGTGCACGAAGCCCTTGGCGCCGGCCCAGTCGGGCGCGTCGCTGGAAATGGCCGGCAGGTAGCTGAAGTTCGGGTGCTCTTTCGCGAGCTGCTCGAACTCGTCGTGGTGGTACAGCTCGTCGACGCTGCGCGCGCCGTTGACCAGCACGATCGGGCGCTGGCAGCCTCCTTGCAGCAGCTCGAGGATCATCGAGCGCGGGCTCGACAGCCCCGAGCCGCCGGCCAGGAACAGGTAGGCCAGGCCCTCGTCGCGGTGCGCGCTCTCGCGCACGAAAAACCGCCCGTAGGGCCCGGCCAGTTTGACCCGATCGCCCGCCTTCAAATGCTGGTGCACCCAGCTCGTGCCCTTGCCGCCGGGCACCAGCCGCACGTTGAGCTCGATCTCGCGGCCGTCGCCGGGGGCGCTGGCGATCGAGAACGAACGCGCCGCCGCCTCGCCCGGCACCTGCAGCCCGATGTACTGCCCGGCCTGGAAGTCCATCGGCTCGTCGAGCGTGATCCACACGCCCTTGATCGTCGGCGTCAGGTCCTCGATGCGGCTGACCGTGCCTTCGAAGTCGCGCACCGGCAGGTTGCGCGCGTCGGGCTCTTCCTCGATCTCGGCTTCGATGGTCACGTCCGACTGCAGCGTGGCGCAGCAGGCCAGGCACAGGCCCTCGTCGCGCTCGTAGTCCATCAGCGCGAAGTTGCTGGCCTCGCCGTGGTCGATCTCGCCGTCGCTGACCTGCGTCTTGCAGGTCGCGCACAGGCCGTGGCAGCAGGCGTGCGGCAGGTAGATGCCGGCGCGCAGCGCGGCGTCGAGGATGGTCTGGCCTTCCTCGACTTCCAGCGTCGTGCCCAGCGGCTCGATGGTGAGCTGGTAGCTCATCGCCTCGTCTCGAATCGAATCAGAAGGCCGAGCCGCTCAGACCGGTCAGGCCCGGGGTGCGAAAGCGGATCACGTCCTTGTGGCGCAGGCCGTTGTCGGCCAGCGACTTTTCCATGTCGGGCTGCCAGGGCTTGCCCGACTTGAACCACTCCGCCCTGGCCCAGTCGACCTGGGCGAAGTCGGGGTGCGCGCCGAACATGCCGGGCAGCGCGCCGTGGCACATGTCGGCGAACTTCATCGTCGGCGGCAGCGGCACCGCAAACGGCGCGCAGAACATCTTGTGGTCCTCCCAGCCGATGAACAGCAGCGGCGCGGGGAACTTGTCCACCGAATCCTTCGGTGCGAACTCGTACTTGCTCAGGGCAGCGACAGCCATGGTCCAGACTCCTTGATGGTGGGGTGTTCAGTTGGCGGTGGCCTGCTCGCGCCAGCGCTCGAAGTTCTTCTTGTCCTCGCTGTCCGCGTAGTCCAGGTTGTCCTTGCCCCAATCCATCTTGTACCAACGCAGCACTTCGGCCAGCGGGTTGAAGTCGGGCTGGCTCGGGTCGGCGTCGGGCTCGAAGCAGTTGCCCTGGTAGATCTGCTGCACCGGCAGCCAGCTCTGGATGTACTTCTCGGGCTCGTGGTCGAAGATGCTCTTGCAGCCGTCGGAGCAGAAGTGGTACTTGTCGCCCTGGTAGTCGCTCTCGCGGTAGGCGACCTTGGTCGGGTCGTCGGGCTCGGTGAAGAACATCGGCACCTGGCACACCTGGCACAGCATCGGCAGCGTGCCGTTGTAGAAGCGCCGGCCTGCCGCCTGCTCCTTCGCGTAGTGCGTCCACAGCGGCCGGTAGTACTTGTCGAAGCTGTCGGGGTACTTGGCCGACAACCACTTCATGTCGTCCTCGCTCGGCGCCCAGGTGTGGAAGGGCGCGGCCGCGCCGTAGTTGTAGAACACGTTCCAGGCCTGGTGGCTCAGGTGGTCCTTGTCCTTGCACGCCTGCTCCCAGCCCTTGGGCACCTTGATGCCGTAGCGGGCCAGGTCGGCGAACAGCGCACCGCCGTTTTGCTCGGCGTAGATCTCCCAGGCCTCCTTCCAGCTCATCACGCGCTTGGGCAGCATGTAGTCCATCATCATCGCCACCAGCGTGAGCACGCGGTAGCCGCGCCAGAACCACTTGTCGATCCAGCGCTGCACGATGGGCAGGTTGTCCGGATCCTGCTCGAGGATGAACTTGATGATCTCCAGGCCCAGCGTCATGTGCCGCGCCTCGTCGGACTGCGCCGAGAAGCCGAAGGCCATCGCGCCCATGTCGCCGTTGTAGGCCGCGCCCGAGATGAAGGGCACGAACAGCAGGTTGGTCAGCACGTACTCGAACGCGAAGCCGATCGCGATCATGAACTCGAAGGGCCCGGCCGAAACCGCGTCGTCGAAGAACGACTTGGGCACCGACAGGTACCACACGCGGTCGTGCTGGTGGCGCCAGTTCTGGAAGCCGTTGTAGTGCTTGTTGTAGTTGGACAGCGAATGGATCTGCGTTTGCGCGTGGCGGATCTCGTCCAGGCTTTGCATCAGGCAGGCCACGCGCGGGCCCGGGCCGGCGAGCTGGCGGCCCACGTGCGCGAAGCCGCGGTGCGCCATGTATTCCAGCGGCGTCACGCCGGTCAGGAACAGCTTGAGCGTATTGATGTAGCGCGCATCGGTCACGCTCAGGTGGCCGTTGTTCTGCGTGAACGCGTCGATGATCGCGTAGAGCTTGCGCTCCTTCTCGGCCTGGTACTTCCAGTACGCGTCCATCGTCATGCGGAACGGGTCCTCGAACTTGTTCCAGTCGTGGATCTTGATGCCCTCGTACTCGGTGTACGGGAACACGTCCTTCATGGCCTGGTAGGTCGGCGTCCAGGCCAGGTCGCGCGTCAGCAGGTTGTAGCGCTCCTTCAGGCCGAGCTTCTTGCTTGCTTTCATGTCCATGGTGTGATGTCTCCTAGCGTGTTCAGTGCGACCAGCTGAGCGTGAACTCGTCGTCGGTCTCGTCGATGTGGCCGGTCAGCGTGATCAGGTTGAGGTGCAGTTCCTGCAGGTCGAAGTCGCGGCCCATTTCCTCCTCGACCGTGGCCTTGCGGATCACCAGCCGGTTGGGCACGTCGACCTTCACCATCGCCGGCTGCTCGTTGACGATGGCCTCGGGGTTGTCGGCGACGATGGCGTTGACGATGCAACGTGTCTCCTCGTTCTTCTGGAAGGCGATGAATACGTTGGACATGGGGTGGGTTCCTCTGTTCGTTGAGTCCGGCGCATCAGCGCAGGCCGGCCTTGGCCAAGCGCGCCTCGAGCGCGCTGTCGACGCGGTCCATCGCGGCGGCGGCCTGGTCGCCCAAGGCGATCATGGCCACCGGCAACAGCGCCTCGAGCGCACGCGCGCGCCACGCCGCGGCCCATTGCGACAGCAGCGCCTTGTTGTCGGCGCTTTCGGCGGCGGCGGTCTTGATCACCGCGTCGACCCACTTGCAGTGGTCGTCGAACCACTCGGCCTGGAAGCGCGTCAGCATCGACACCGTCGGCCCGGCATCGTCCGACAGCTTGGCGTCGACTTCCTTGTAGGCCAGGCCGAACAGCAGGCCGTCGAGCACCAGGTGCTGCGCAACGAACAGCTCGAACCAGTCCTTCATCACCCAGCTGTCCTCGACCAGCTTGCGCAGCGGCTGCCAGGCCGGTGCTTCGAGCCACGCCTGCTTGGCGGCCTGCAGCTCGCCCTGGTTGCCCAGCAGCAGGCCCAGGCGGCTCAGGTACTGCGCGATGCCCAGCTGGTCCATCGAGGCATACAGGCAGGGCTGGGTGATCGCGGTGCCGTAGCCGTAGGCGGCCATGAAGGCGCCGTTCATGTTGGCGCCCCAGGCGGCGTGGCGCAGCGGCACGTAGAAGTCCAGCGCGATGCGCCGCGCCGCGTCGTCGTAACGCTCGGCCAGGCCGCGCGCTTCGACGAACTCGAAGTCGGCCTCGGCGGTTTCCTGCAGCCGCGCACGCGCCTGGGTGTAGTTGCCGTAGTAGAGCTGGCGCGGGTCCTTCAGCGCGTACCAGTCCTTCATCTGGAGCTGCGTGCGCGTCGCGTCGAACAGCTCGTGCTCGGGGTCCCAGGTGGGCCGGTAGTGGAAGTTGGCGTTGGCCTGCACGTCCATCGTGGCTTCGATGTAGCGCGAGGCCGCCTTGTCGGCGCCCAGCCGCTTGGCGATGTGGTTGTAGGTCTGCCGCAGCGGGGTGATGCTGACGGTGCGCAGGTCGATCTGCATGGGGTGTTGTCTCCTTGCGTGCGGTGATGGATCGGTGGGCGGGTGGCTTTCAGGGCTCGTGGCGGAAGTGGCGTTCGCGCGCGCTGCGCAAGCTCCAGTCCCACTCGTGCTCGTCGCTGCCGCTGGCGGCCTCGGGCAACGCGCCTTCGGTTGGCGTGACCCCCTGGTCGCGGCAGAACTGCGCGAACTCGAGCGCCGGCAGCAGCATCTCGACGAACAGCTGCGGCTCGCCGACCGCGAACTCGAACTCGACCATGCCGTCGGCGCGCGTGGTCGTGATGCGCACGTAGCGCTTGGCGGGATCGAAGCCGGTGGTGTCGCTCATGCCGCGATGGGTTTGCAAGACCCTTGCCAGAATTTCGGAGAAGCCTGGAAATCTCGATAAAACGAGGGTAAGCACCTAGACCGGCACGACGTGGTGTCCGGGTCGGGGCGGCCCACAACTGGGCTTTGCCGCGGCCGCTGCTCATGAATAGCTGGAAACCGCTTGGATCTCTAACGATTTGATCAGTCCAGCGCGCCATGCTTTAATCAATTGGTGAAGACGGGTTGGCCGGCGCCGACGCGGATCGCTCAGGCGAGTTTGGGAAAAATATCGAGATTACGATTCATGTCTGAAAAACTGAAACTCTCGTCCGGCGCCGACCTGCGCCGGCTGCTGCGCTTCGACATCGGCAGCGGTGCGATCTGGCTCGGCGACCGGCGCATGGTGCTGCTGCACACCGGCGCGCTGTCGGCCTTGCGTCAGGACCTGATCGCATCGGTCGGGGCCGAACACGCGCGGCGGCTGCTCACGCGCATGGGCTACGCGTCGGGCCTGCGCGATGCCGAGTTCGCCAAGAAGACGCGCAGCGCCCTGACGCCCGAGCAGATGTTTCTGGTGGGTCCGCAACTGCACATGCTCGAAGGCGCGGCGCGGGTCACGCCGCTGCGTATGGACATCGACATCGCCGCCGGCTGCTTCGACGGCGAGTTCCGCTGGGACGACTCGTGGGAGGCCTACGCGCATCGCCAGCGCTACGGTGTGGTCGACGAGCCGGCGTGCTGGACGCTGCTGGGCTACGCCAGCGGCTACACCAGCGCGTTCATGGGCCGGCTGATCCTGTTCAAGGAGCTGGCCTGCGCGGCCTGCGGTGCCGATCACTGCCACATCCAGGGCCGGCCGATCGACGACTGGCCCGACGGCGACACGCATCGCCATTACTTCGAGGACGATTCGCTGCTGCACACGCTGCGCACACTGAGCCTGCAGATCGAGGCGCTGACCGCGCCGCTGGAAGCCGCCGCGTCGGGCGCTGCGCTGATCGGCACGTCCAAGGCCTTCGCCCAGGCGCAGCATCTGCTGCAGCGCGCCGCCGGCACGCAGGTCACGGTGCTGCTCACCGGCGAGACGGGGGTCGGCAAGGAGCGCTTCGCACGCTCGCTGCACGAGCTGTCGCCGCGCGCCAACGCGCCGTTCGTCGCGGTCAATTGCGCGGCGCTGCCCGGCGAGTTGATCGAGGCCGAGCTGTTCGGGGTGGAAAAGGGCGCCTACACCGGCGCGGCCGCGTCGCGCGCCGGGCGCTTCGAGCGCGCCGAGGGCGGCACGCTGTTTCTCGACGAGGTCGGCGAGCTGCCGCTGCCGGCGCAAGCCAAGCTGCTGCGCGTGCTGCAGGAAAGCGAGATCGAGCGCCTGGGCGGCGAGGCGGTGCGCAAGGTGAACGTGCGGCTGGTCGCGGCGACCAACGTCGACCTCGAAGCCGCGGTGCAGGCCGGGCGCTTTCGGCCCGACCTGATGTACCGCTTGAACGTCTACCCGATCCGCATCCCGCCGCTGCGCGAGCGTGCGAGCGACATCGAGCCGCTGGCGCAGCACATGCTGGCGCGCTTTTCGGCGCTGCACCACAAGCGGCTCGCCGGCTTCAGCGATCGTGCGTTGCAGGCGCTGCAGCGCCACGACTGGCCGGGCAACGTGCGCGAGCTGGAGAATCTGGTCGAACGTGGCGTGATCCTTGCTAGCCACAATGGCGCCGTGGAAGTCGACGACCTGTTCCCCAACGCGCCGCCTGCGGCCGAAAGCAGCATCGACCCGCTCGGGCGCCTGGCCGACCCGGCCGCACCGCAGCAGCGCGAGCTGTGTGCGCGCATCGTCGACAGCGGCGTGCCGCTGGAGGCGCTGGAGCAGCAGGTGCTCGAGCTGGCCGTCGAGCGCGCCCACGGCAATCTTTCACTGGCCGCGAGGCTGCTGGGCATGACGCGGCCGCAGCTGGCTTACCGGCTGAAACGGCGCGCGTCCGACGGCGCGGCCAAGGAGACCCATTGATGTTGCCGTCGAGCAAGTTCAGCGCGGCCTACCAGGCGGCACAGCAGGACACGCCGCGCACGCTGGTCGAGCGTGCCTATCTCGGCCTGCGCCACGACATCGTCAGCGGCCGGCTCGCGCCGGGCGAGCGGCTGCGTGTCGAGCACCTGAAGGACCAGTACCAGGTCGGCGCCGGCACGCTGCGCGAGGCGCTGTCGCTGCTGCTGTCGGACGCGCTGGTCACCGCCGAGGGCCAGCGCGGCTTTCGCGTCGCCTCGATCTCGCTGGCCGACCTGGAAGACGTGACCAACCTGCGCGTGCTGATCGAGTCCGAGGCGCTGCGCCAGTCGATCCGCCGCGGCGACGCGCGCTGGGAGGCCGCGCTGGTGGCAAGCTTTCACCTGCTGGCGCAGGCCGAGGCGCAGCCCGGGCGGGTCGACATCGACGTTTACGAGCAGCGCAACAAGGCCTTCCACGAAGCGCTGATCGGCGCGCACGACTCGGCCTGGAGCAAGTACATGCTGGGCATCCTGTACCGCCACGCCGAGCGCTACCGCAACATCAACCTGCGCCTGACCGCGGCGCAGGCCAGCCAGCGCGACGTGCACCGCGAGCACGAGGAGATCTTCCGCGCCGCGCTGGCGCGCCAGGAGGCGCGCGCCGCGCTGGCGCTGGAAGCGCATGTGCGCCTGACCCTGGAGATCGTGCAGCGCCAGGCCAACGGCAATGGCGCGGCGCTGCAGGCCGCGCCGGTGCGGACGGCGGCTTGAGCCGCCGGCGACAACAGGCAACAGGGGGGAACCATGGACACCATCGATGCGAAGCGCTGCGCTCTGGTGCTGGTGGACTACCAGGCGCGGCTGCTGCCGTCGATCAGCGGCGGCCGCGATGCCGTGCGCCAGGCGCTGCTGCTGGCGCAGGCAGCGCGGTTGCTGGGTATTCGCGTCGTCGGCACCGAGCAGAACCCGCAGGGCCTTGGCCCGAACCTCGACGCCATTCGCCAGCTTTGCGACGTGTGCCTGACCAAGTCGCATTTCGACGCCTGTGCCGATGGCTTGGTGCAGGCGCTGGACGACCTGCCCGAGCCGCCGGCGCAGCTGGTCGTCGCCGGTTGCGAGGCCCATGTGTGCCTGCTGCAGACCGCCTTGGGCCTGTTGCGTGCCGGGCGCCGGGTCTGGGTGGTGGCGGCCGCGTGCGGTTCACGCCGCAGCAGCGACCATGCGCTGGCGATGCAGCGGCTGCGGCAGGCCGGGGCGACGCTGGTGTCCAGCGAGATGGTGCTGTTCGAGTGGCTGGCGCATTGCCGGCACCCGCAGTTCAAGCCGGTGCTGCAACTCGTCAAGGACATGCCGCTGCACCCGCCGCCGGTGTAGGCGCCGCCGGCGTGCCGCAGAGTGCCGGCGCACGCCCGGCAAAATGGCCGGCGATGCAGCGACAGGGTTCGGTCATGGGCTGGGGTGGCCTGCGTCGCGGGTGGACCATCACCCGCGACGCGGCGTTGCTGTGGCTGGACTGCAACGCCTTCGGCCACGCCGGATCGCTGGCCTTCTACACGCTGTTCTCGCTGGCGCCGGTGGTGATCATCGCGGTCACCGTGATCGGGCTGGTGTTCGGCGAGGTCGCGGCGCAGGGCGAGATCGTCAGCCAGCTCAGCGACCTGATGGGCGCCGAGGCGGCGCAGGCGGTGCAGCGCGCGGTGGTGAACTCGCGTATCCGCGAGTCGGGGCTGCTGCCTTCGCTGCTGGGCGTGGCCGCGCTGGTGGTCGGCGCGACCACGGTGTTCGCGCAGATGCAGTACTCGCTGAACACGGTGTGGGGCGTGGTCGCGCGCCCTGGCCGCAGCAGCCTGTGGGTGTTCTTGAAGAACCGGCTGCTGTCTTTGACGGTGGTGCTGGTGATCGGCTTCGTGATGCTGGTGTCGCTGCTGGCCGGGGTGGTGCTGCGCACGGTGCTGCACTTCACGCACCAGTTCGTGCCGGCGGTGGCGGCGCTGCTGGGCGGTGCCGAGATGCTGTTGTCGTGGCTGGCCACCGCGCTGCTGTTCGGCGCGATCTTCAAGGTGCTACCCGATGTGGTGCTGCGCTGGCGCGACGTCGTCGTCGGCGCGCTGGTCACTTCGACGCTGTTCTCGGTGGGACGCTACGCGATCGCCGCCTACCTGGCCCACACCGCCACCGCGTCCACCTATGGCGCGGCCGGCTCGGTGGTGCTGATCCTGCTGTGGGTGTACTACTCGTCGCTGATCCTGCTGTTTGGCGCGGCTTTCACGCGCACTCACCTGCAAGCGCGCGGGCGGCCGATCGTGCCGCGCAACTCGGCAGTGCGGGTGCGGCATCAGCTGGTGAACGAGCCGGACTGAGCGCGCCGCGGCGCCGCGGTGTCGCCACAGGCGCGGCGCTCGCCATAGGCTATAGCGCTGATCCACCACTTGTTTACCTGGATCAAGACCGGCGTTGCGCCGGGCGGCTAGGCTTTGCGGCTTTGCTTTGTTGCGCGCTCGACACACGCGCGTTCCGTGATGAATTCAACCCCCGCGCCAGCGGCCGGCGGCAGCGCCGCGCCGCGCCGCAGCCCTCAACTGGTGTGTCCGGCAGGTTCGCTGCGCGCGCTGCAGATGGCGGTGGACGCCGGCGCCGACGCCGTCTACCTCGGCCTGAAGGACGCCACCAACGCCCGCAACTTCGCCGGCCTGAACTTCGACGACGCCCAGGTGCGCGAGGGCGTGCGCTATGCCCACGCGCGCGGCCGCG
>CALBTN010000101.1 GCA_937967345.1 uncultured Rubrivivax sp.
GCTCGCCAACGATTTGGCTGCCGGAGAGGAAAAAGGGGCCGGCCAGCGGGTTGCGAAACAGGCCCTGCGAGATGGCGCCGGACAGCCCCAGCAGCGCGCCCACCAGTGCGGCGCCCAGCGTGCGCGGCGCGCGGATCTGGCCCAGCAGCAGCGCCGCGCTGTCGCCGTGCAGGTCGGCCCACAGGGCGCCGGGCGAGAAGCCGGCCGCGCCGGTGGCCAGGCCGGCGGCCAGGCCGAGCGCGATGACCAGCGCCATCGCGCCGGCCAGGCGGCGGCGGCGTTGCGCGTCGGCGGCGTGCTCGGGCGGCGGCGCCAGCACGGTGTCGCCGTTCATCGCGCCGCCTTGTCGAGGGCCGTCTTGTCCAGCGCCGCCAGGCAGTCGGCCAGCAGCGCAGCGCCTTCGCCCATGCGCGGCCCCGGGCGCACCAGGATGTCGTACTGCGCGAGGTCGAAGCCGCACAGGCGGTGCTTGCGCACCGCCGCCAGCGCGCCCCAGCCGGGCCGGCGCTGCAGCGCGGCCTGCTCGCTGCGCAGCCCCATGATCACGTCCGGCCGCGCGCGCACCACGAACTCGGGGTTGAGCTTGGGGAACGGCCCGAGCGCCGGCGGCACGATGTTGGCCAGGCCCAGCCGCGTCAGCGTCTCGCCGATGAACGAGGTGGTGCCGGCGGCATAGGGTCCGCCGCCGATCTCGAAGTACACGCTGCGCCCGCGCAGCGCCGGCGGCACGCGCGCCGCGGCGGCGTCGAGTTCGGCTTCGATGCGCGCCCACACGCGCGCGCCGGCCTCGGGCGTGCCCAGCAGCCGCGCCAGCAGCGTCAGCATGCGCTGCACGTCGGCATGGCTGTCGGACCTCAGGCGCACCACGCGCAGGCCCAGCGCCTGCAGCCGGTCCATCGCGCGCGACGAGGTCGAGGCCAGCACGACGTCGGGCTCGAGCGCGGCGATGGCTTCGATGTGCGCATCGTCCAGCCCGCCCAGGTGCGGCAGCGCGGCGATCTGCGCCGGCCAGTCGGAGTAGCGGTCGACGCCGACCAGCCGCGGCCCGGCGCCCAGCACCCAGGCCGATTCGGTCAGCGACGGCAGCATCGTCACGATGCGCCGCGGCGGCGCGGCGAAGCGGTGTTCGCTGCCGCTGTCGTCGCGCACGACGATCGGCTGCGCCAGCGCGGCGGCCGTCAGCAGCGCTGCGCACAACGCCAGCAGCAGGCGTCTCATGCGCCGCCCTTCACGCGCAGCTCGCAGCCGGCCACCAGCAGCGTGACCCGCTCGCAAGCTGCCGCCACGTCCTGCTGCAGCAACCCCAGCGCGTCGATGCAGCCGCGCGCGTCGGCCGACAGCGGCATCACGCCCAGGCCGATCTCGTTGGCGACCAGCACCAGCGGCGAGGTGCTGTCGCGCAGCGCCGCGAGCAACTCTGCGCGTTCGCGCCGCCAGTCGGCTGCAGCGGTGCCCGGTGGCGGCAGCAGGCATTGGGTGAGCCACAGCGTCAGGCAGTCGACCACCAGCAGCCGCTGCGGTTGCGCCAGCCGCTGCAGCGTCGCGCCCAGCGCAGTTGAAGCCTCGACCGTGTCCAGCGCCGGCACGCGCAGCGCCCGGTCGGCGCGGTGGCGCTCGATGCGCTCGGCCATCTCGGCGTCGCCGGGCAGCGCGGTGGCGACCAGCGTGGCGCGCCGTTCGCCGCCGCCGGCCAGCCAGGCGGCGGCGCGCTGCTCGGCCGCGCGCGACTTGCCGCTCTTGGCGCCGCCGAGGATCAGTTCGTGAGCGGGACGGCTCATCAGCACGAAACAACAAGCGCGCGCCGCCGCTTCCCCGCAGCCGCGCGCCACACGGCGAGCGCTTGCGCGGCTCGCCACCTCGTTGGCCGGTATCCGGGCTGTCGCACATCGCCCGTGACGCCTTCCCGGCCCGCAGCGCGAAGGGCGCGGCGTGGCCAGTGGCCTGTGGTCACGAGCCGCAGGCCGTTGCGGAGCAGGGCCTTGCGTGCGCTTACCGTTGCGGGGGCAGCTCAGCTTGGGCAGTGGCTGCCTGCTGATTCCCGTTGAACCGCCGCGGCAGAACTCCGCGGCGTGCACCAACGCCGGCATGATATCGGCTGCCGCGCACCCGCCACCGCGCCGGGCTCGCGTCGCGAGGTGCCGGCCGAGCGTGGCTTGCGAGGCTCTGGTACCTTCGGCGCTGCACCCACCAACAAGACTTCCCATGGCAGCACTGAAGGCCCGCCTGCAAGCCCTGTCGCCGTCGGCGTTGCGGGGCATGCGCCGCGGCATCGAGAAGGAAAGCCTGCGCTGCCTGCCCGACGGCCGGCTGGCGGCCACTCCGCACCCGGCGGCGCTGGGCTCGGCGCTGACCCACCCGCACATCACCACCGACTTCAGCGAATCGCAGCTCGAGCTGATCACCGGCGTGCATGCCGACATCGACGGCTGCCTGGACGAGCTCACCCACATTCACCAGTTCGTCTACCGCACGCTGCGGCGCGACAGCGACGAGATGCTGTGGGTGGGCAGCATGCCGTGCGGGCTGCCGGCCGACGAGACGATTCCGATCGGCGTGTACGGCACCAGCAACGTGGCGCGGGCCAAGAGCGTGTATCGCATGGGCCTGGGCCACCGCTACGGCCGGCGCATGCAGACGATCTGCGGCATCCACTACAACTGGTCGCTGCCGGGGCTGGGCGACGACGACTACTTCGCGCTGATCCGCAACTTCCGCCGCCACAGCTTCTTGCTGCTGTACCTGTTTGGCGCGTCGCCAGCGGTGTGCGACAACTTCGTCGAGGGCCGCGAGCACCGGCTGCAGCAGCTCAAGGGCCACACGCTGTACCTGCCGCCACCCACCAGCCTGCGCATGGGGCGGCTGGGCTACCAGAGCGACGCCCAGGCCACGCTGGCGGTGTCGTACAACAACCTGCGCAGCTACGGCGCGTCGCTGCAGCAGGCGCTGACGCAGCCCTATCCGGCCTACGAGGCGGTGGGCATCCGCAACCCGGGTGGCGAGTACAACCAGCTGGCCACCACGCTGCTGCAGATCGAGAACGAGTTCTACGGCACGATCCGGCCCAAGCGCGTGATCCAGCCCGGCGAGCGCCCGCTGCATGCATTGCGCGAGCGCGGCGTCGAGTACGTCGAGGTGCGCTGCATGGACCTCGACCCCTTCGTGCCGGTGGGCATTGCGGCGCCGACGATGCGCTTCATCGACCTGTTCTTGCTGCACTGCTTGCTGTCGCCCAGCCCGCCCGACACGCCCGAGGAGATCGCCGCGCTGGGGCGCAACCAGCAGCGCGTGGCTGCGCGCGGGCGCGAGCCGGGCCTGCTGCTCGAGCGCGGCGCGGACGAAGTGGCGCTGGTCGACTGGGCCGCGCAGGTGGTCGGCGAGATGGAACTGCTGGCCAACGCGATGGACGCCGAGCTCGGCGGCGGGCGCTACCGCGATGCCTGGGCTGGCGCCGCACGCGTGCTGGCGCAGCCCGAGCAGCTGCCGTCGGCGCGGTTGCTGGCGGCGATGCAGCGCGACTTCGACGGCTCGTACGTGCGCTTGCTGCGCGCGCGCTCGACGCTCACGCGCGAGCTGCTGCTGGAGCTGCCGTGGACCGAGCCGCAGCAGCAGCGCTTCGAGGCGATGGCGCGCGATTCGGTGATCGAGCAGCGCTGCCTCGAGGCCTCCGACACCGTACCGTTCGAGACTTTCCGCCAGGACTACCTGGCGCCGCAGCGGCTGGACATCTGAGGCGCTGGCGGCTCAGCCATCGGCTTGCATGCGCGCCGCGAAATCCAGCGGCGGCGCCTGGTACAGGGCCGAGGTCGCGAGCCCGTCCACGCCGCTGGCCGCATAGGCCGCCGTGTTGTCGGCGCGGATGCCGCCGGCGGCGGCGATGACCGCGCGCTCGCGCGCCGCACGCCGCATCGGAACCCACGCCGCCAGCCGCGCCGTGGCCGCGCCGGCACGCGCGGCCTGCAGCACGGCACCGTCATCGCGGCGCGCGCCGGCGGCGATCGCCGCCGCGACCAGCTCGGTAGACGGGTCGTCCGTTATGTGAGTTGCTACACAACGAAGAGGCGCTGCCACTACCCGGCGGATTCACCAGGCGGATTCGAAGCGGGGTCGATCTCGATATGTATACTTGACTATCACGGTCTTCTTCGACCACGCCACCATGAAACGACTCCGATCGTCCATTTGCGGCCTGCTTGCCGTGCTCTCGCTGGCGGCGCATGCCGGCGAGGTCACGGTGTCAGCGGCCGCCAGCCTGACCAACGCGTTCAAGGAGATCGCGCCGCTGTTCGAGGCGGCCCATCCCGGCGCCAAGCTGCAGCTGAACTTCGGCGCCTCGGGCGCGCTGCTGGCGCAGATCGCCAAGGGCGCGCCGGTCGATGTCTTCGTCAGCGCCGACCAAGAGACGATGGACCAGGCGCAGGCCCAGGGGCTGGTCAAGCCGGCGCAGCGCCGCGACGTGGTGTCCAACACGCTGGTGGTGATCGTGCCGGCCGCGGCGGCGAAGGTCCCGGCGACGCTGGCGGACCTGAACCAGCCGGCCTTCGCGCGCATCGCCATCGGCCTGCCGGCCAGCGTGCCGGTGGGCCGCTACACCAAGGGCGTGCTCGAGGCCGCGAACCTGTGGACGCCGATCGAGGCCAAGATGATCGGCGCCAGCTCGGTGCGCCAGGCGCTGGACTACGTGGCGCGCGCCGAGGTCGACGCCGGTTTCGTCTACGCCACCGACGCGGCGATCATGCCCGACAGGGTGAAGGTCGCCTTCACCGTGCCGACGAAGACGCCGATCCTCTATCCGGTGGCGGCGCTGGCCGGCGCGCCGAACCCGGCCGAGGCAGCGAAGTTCGTCGACTTCCTGTTCACGCCGCCGGCGCAGGCCGTGCTGGCCCGCTACGGTTTCGGCAAGCCCTGAGGGCGGCGCCAAACACTCGATGGACGCAGCCTGGGTCGCGTTGGCGCTGACGCTGAAGGTGGCGGGCTCGGCCACCGCGCTGAACCTGGTGCTCGGCGTGGGCGTCGGCTGGGCGATGGCGCGCTGGCGCTTCCCGGGCCGCGACGTGCTCGATGCGGTGCTGACGCTGCCGATGGTGATGCCGCCCACGGTGCTCGGCTACTACCTGCTGGTGGTCATCGGCAGCCACGGCGTCATCGGCGCCTGGCTGTTGCAGCAGTTCGGCGTCCGGCTGATCTTCACCTGGCAGGCTGCGGTCATCGCCGCGACCATCGTGTCCTTCCCGCTGGTGTTCAAGGCGGCGCGCGCGGCCTTCGAGAGCATCGAGCCCCAGCTCGAGGACGCCGCGCGCACCCTGGGCATCGGCGAGGCCGCGGTGTTCTTCCGCGTCTCGCTGCCGCTGGCCTGGCGCGGCATCCTCGCCGGGCTGCTGCTGTCGTTCGCGCGCGCGCTGGGCGAGTTCGGCGCGACGCTGATGGTCGCCGGCAGCATCGCCGGCAAGACGCAGACGCTGTCGATCGCCGTCTACGAAGCGGTGCAGGCGGGCCAGGACGACACCGCGAACTTCCTCGTCGCCGTGACCTCGATCGCCTGCATCGCCGTGCTGCTCAGCGCGACGCGGCTGGTGCCCGGCCGCGTCGTCGCGCGGGCCGCGTGAGCGCCATGGCCGCGCCGCTGCCCACCGACGGCCCGCCACCGG
>CALBTN010000102.1 GCA_937967345.1 uncultured Rubrivivax sp.
CCGAGATCGGCGGCCAGTTCAACCTGGCCCGCCGCATCCCCGGCAAGGAAGAGTTCCACGAGACCCTGCGGTACTACCGCCGCATGATCGACAAGCTCGGCATCACGCTGCGCCTGAACACCGCCGCCGACGCCGCACTGCTGGCCGCCGAGGGCTTCGACGAAGTGGTGGTGGCCACCGGCATCGAGCCGCGCCGGCCCGACATCCCCGGCATCGAGCACCCCAAGGTGCTGTCCTACATCGACGTCATCCTGGGACGCAAGGCGGTCGGCCGGCGGGTGGCCATCATCGGCGCCGGCGGCATCGGCTTCGACGTCGCCGCCCTGGTGTCGCAGGCCGGCCCCTCGGCCGCGCTCGACATCGCGGTGTTCGCCCGCGAATGGGGCATCGACTTCGAAAACCACCCGCGCGGCGGCGTCACCGGCGTGCTGCCGCAGGTGCAGAAGTCCGAGCGCTCGGTGACGCTGCTGCAGCGCAAGGCCGACGCGCTGGGCAAGAACCTGGGCCGCACCACCGGCTGGACGCACCGCATGACGCTGACCCGCCGCGGCATGCAGATGGTCGGCGGCGTCGAGTACTTGCGCATCGACGACGCCGGCCTGCACACGCGCGTCAACGGCGAGCCGCGGCTGTTCGAGGCCGACAGCGTCATCGTCTGCGCCGGGCAGCTGCCGCTGCGCAGCGTGTATGACGCGCTGTTGGCCAGCGGCCTGAAGGCCCATCTGATCGGCGGCGCCTTAGAGGCGGTCGAACTCGACGCCAAGCGCGCCATCGACCAGGCCAGCCGCCTGGCAGCCGGGCTCTGAACGTGCCGGCCGCCACCATCGCCGACGCCGCCGAGCCACGGCTGAGCCACAGCCTGGCCAACGGCATCAACCACGCCCATTTCGAGTGGCGGCCCGAACGGCGCGGCCAGTCGGCCAGCCTGTGCATGGTGCACGCCACCGGCTTCCACGGCCGCGTCTGGGACCAGGTCATCCACCACCTGCCCGGCCACCACGTCTTTGCGATCGAGCAACGCGGCCACGGCCGCAGCCAGACGGTCGATTTCGATGGCTGGGCCGACTTCGGGCACGACCTGGCCGCGCTGGCGGTGGCGCTCGATCTGCAGGGCGCCGTGGGCATCGGGCACAGCATGGGCGCGCATGCGCTGGTGCAGGCCGCGGCCTACCAGCCCGGCCGCTTCTCGCAACTGGTGCTGGTCGACCCGACGATCTTTGCGCCGGCCGACTACCACCAGCCGCCGCCACCGCCCGGCACGCTGCACCCGGCGGCCACGCGCAAGAACCAATTCGCTTCAGCGCAAGCCATGTTCGAGCGCTTCGCCGGCCGTGCCCCTTACAACGTGTTCCAGCGCCAGGCCTTGCTGGACTATTGCCGGCACGGCCTGCGCCCGGCCGATGGCGGCAGCGGCTTCCAGCTCGCCTGCGACCCCGCCTTCGAGGGCAAGATCTACACCTTGGCGCAGCAGAACCTGGGCATCTACGCCAGCATCCGTGCGCTGCGGATTCCCGTGCTCGTGCTGCGGGCGCGGCCTGGCGACCCGACGATCCTGCCCTGGGACCCGCTGGGCTCGCCGACCTGGCCGGGCCTGGCGCAGGAGTTCCACCACGGGCGCGACCTGCCGCTGCTGGACAAGACCCACATGCTGCCGATGGAAGATCCGGCGCTGGTGGCGCGGCTGATCAATGAGGCGATGGACCGCCTGCCGGACAGCCTGCGTCGATAGCCTTCGGTGCACATGGTGTACCAGGTGATCGCAAGGGTCGTGCGCGAGGCCTTGCTCGGAGATTGCGGCTCCAGAGCTGCCCCTATCCATCGCCATCGGAAGCCAACCTCATTTTCGGCAGGTCGTCGACGATGCGCGCCGTTCACCCTAGATCCGGCAGTTGCCGTGCCGCGATGACCTGAATCTCAAGCGGTGGCGGGGACTTGGGCGGTCTTGGCACACTCACCCGATGGGTGAAGCAAGACGCAAGGCGCTGGCGGTGCGCCGCGGCAGTGGCGATGAGCCCGCCGAGGCGCAAGTGGTGGACACGCTTGGCGGGCGCATGCACGTGCGCTGGGACGAGGGTGCGGCGGCGACGCCGCACGGGCAGTTGGTGTTCTTCGCCGAGTTCCTGGCTGCCACTGGCGTGTTCGAGCGCTGGGTGTCGGAGTGTCCGTTGGCCTACCGCAGCGGCAATGCCCCGGACAAGCGTGACGTGCTGGGCACGCTGATGCTCGGGCTGCTGGCCGGCCAGCGGCGCTACGCGCACATCACCGCGCTGCGTGGCGACGCCGTGGCGGCGCAGGCGCTGGGCATGGCCCGTGTCGTCAGCGAGGACGCGCTGCGCCGAGCTCTGGAGCGCGTCGACGAGGCCAGCAGCGCGGCCTGGATGCGCCCGAGCCTGATGCACTCGGTGCGCGAGGCGCTGGACCGGCCGTGGGTGCTGGACATCGACGCCAGCATCAAGCCGCTGTACGGGCGCCAGGAGGGCGCCGAGATCGGCTACAACCCGAGCAAGCCCATGCGGCCCAGCCACGTGCTGCATACCTTCCTGGTCAGCAACCTGCGCCTGGTGCTGGACGTGCAGGTCAGCTCGGGCAAGCAGCACACCAGTGGGCATGCCAAGGCGGCGCTGGGGCGGCTGCTGGACGAACTCGGCCAACGCCGACCGGCGCTGGTGCGCGGCGACTCCGGCTACGGCAACGAAGGCATCCTGCTGACGCTGGAAGAGCGCAAGCAGCCGTACCTGCTGCGACTGCGGCAGACGAAGAACGTACAGCGCCTGGTGGCGCAGCAGTTCGCCAGGCAGGACTGGAGCCGGGCCGACAGCCAAGGCTGCCAGATGGTCGAGGCCCAGCTGCAACTGCACGGCTGGAGCAAGAAGCGCCGAGTCGTCATCGTGCGCCAGCGCATCCGCGGCGGCATCGCGCGCGAGCGGCGCATCGACGGCCGGCAGCTGCGACTGGACCTGGCGGGCCCGAGCGTGCACGAGGGCGACCGGCTGTGGGAGTACGCGGTGCTGGTGACGGACGTGGCCTACCCGCTGGAGTCGATCGGGCAGCTGTACCGCGACCGCGCCGATGCGGAGAACGCCTTCGACGAGCTGAAGAACCAGTGGGGGCTGGGCGGCTTCACGACGCGGGATATCAACCGCTGCCAGACGGTGGCTCGGGCCTGTGCGCTCGTCTACAACTGGTGGAGTTGGTACTGCCGGGCGGCGCACCCCACGGGAAGGCTGGAGGCCATCACCAGCCGCCCGCTGCTGCTGGCCGCGGTGGGCAAGGCGGCCAGCCATGCCAACCAGACCACGCTGTACCTGACGCCGCTGCACGGCCGGGCCGACGTGCTGCGCAAGCTGCTCGCCAACATCGGCGAGGCATTGCAGCACGTCAAGGCTGCTGCGGAGCAGTTCAGGGACCTCGACCGCTGGGGCTGCCTGCTGCGCTACATCAGCGACCGCATCGCGCCCGTCATCGGGCCACCCAAACCGACGCCGGGGCTGCAGGCGGCGGGGTAACTGCCGGATCTAGGTTCACTCCACATGCTGGCGCTGGATCGATCTGGTCATGGCCACAGCGGCCGGGCCCGTGCCGGGTGCGGTGCCTTGATCAGCGAACTGCTCAAGCGAAGCGGCGAGAGTAGCGCCCCGGAGACGCCGGGCTGTTGATGTTGTTGCTGCAGGCGGGGCAAAACGGATCGTCGTCGGACGCCGCGCGGCGTTGCCGGAGGAGGAAGTGACCGGCCTGCGCCGCCCTGCTGGCGGGGCCGGAACGGCCCACAAGGCGATCCGGCGCGACGGCGGCCGCCAGGCCTTGCTCGGGCTGATGCAGACGCGCGACAAGCTCTGCGAGCGCATCGGCGACCACGACTGCGAGCGCTGACTGGACGCGCTGGCCTCGTGGCGCGGAGGCTGCGGGACGCCTCCCGGCCGGTCCCTGGCAGGGGCAGGAGTCTGCGCCTGCAGCGCGATCATTTCACCGGGCGCAACTGTCCATTGCGCCGCGTGCCGTTTCGCGAACCTAGGGGCATCCCTAGTATTCAAGCATTGCTTCCATCCATTGAAAAGGTCTTAGATGAATACGAAAGATGTCGTGATTGCTGCGTTGCTCGCCGTTGGCGCAAGTCAGGCCGTGCTGGCCCAGACCGCCTACGCTGTCGAGCCTGCGCACGAGTTGACGCGCGCCGAAGTGATCGCTGATCTGAAGATCTACCAGGAGTCGGGCCTCGCCGATCTGAGCCGCCCCGACTCGGAGTACTGGAGATCGAGCGCCTACCGCGAGGCCGCCGCCCGGTACGCGCTGTTGCGCAACTCGCCGCGCTTTGCGCAGCTCGCGCAGCAGATCGCGGCGGGCCGGGACGGCAGGCAAGTCGACCGCTGATCTGCGCGGCGAGTTCAGCGCCGCGGGCCGGCAAGCTTGCCGCGCGCCGGGCCCTCGCCGCCTGGCGCGGGCAGCCAGGGATCGTCGGGCGACTTGAAGGTCGCGGCCAGGAAGTCCAGGAACGCGCGCGTCTTTGCCGGTACGTACTTGCGCGTCGGCATCGCGGCATAGACGGTGTGAGCGCCGAGCGACCAAGCGTCGAGCACGCGCACCAGCGTGCCTTGCGTGAGGGCGTCCTCGACGATGTACGAGGGCAGCGCGGCGATGCCGACGCCCACCAGCGCGGCTCCGAACGGCGTGTCGGCATGTTCTGCCGACAGGGCGCAGGCGGGGCTGACTTCGGCCGCCACGTCGGTGTGCCAGGCCGTGCCTTCCGCCACTTTCGTCAAGCGCCAGCTGCGCGACGGCGTGCAGGTCTGCAACACGAGCGCGCGGTGCCGGGCGAGTTCGGTCGGCACGGTCGGCGTGCCCTGCCGGGCCAGATAGTCCGGCGAGGCGCACAGCACCACATGCGTCGTCGCCAGCCGCTTCGCAATGAAGTCGCCCTGGTACAGCTCGTTACGGGCGATCAGCAACGAGACGTCGAAGGCCTCGTCGAGCGTGTCGAACGCGACGGCGCTGGCCAGGTCGAGGGCGATCTCCGGATAGCCCGCATAGAAGTGCGGCAGGTGCTTGGCCAGTTGGTGGCGCGCGAACGATGGCGACACCAGCACGCGCAGCCGGCCTCGGGCCGTCTGCGACGAGTAGCTCGTCAGCGCCTCGGTCTCGTCGATCTCGGCCAGGATGCTGCGCGCCCGCGGCAGGTAAATCTCGCCGGCGCTGGTCAAGGCTAGTCGCCGGCTCGAGCGCTGCAGCAGGCGAACGCCCAGATGCGACTCCAGGTCTGCCACGAGCCGCGTGATCGCGGCCGGTGCGGCCTCGAAGGCCCGGGCGGCCCCGGCGAAGCTCTGTTCGTCGACCACCTTGACGAAGGCGCGCATCGACTGGAGTCTGTCCATGGCGTGGGTTCGAGTCAGAATCGCTCGGTGGGGGGTGCACGTCCTAGAGACATTTGCACGGCACTGGCCAAGCCGGCCGGTTGCGACCGAGTCGAGAACATCGGCTCTGCCGGCTGGACAAGTTGATCGTGACCACTGGCGTCACGCTGCGCCGGCGCGAATCGCCAGCATCGCTCAACCAAAGATGGTGCCCCGCTGCCGAGACCGTTCTCGACCGGCGCCTGATCGGCCGGTGCGTGGCCATCAGTGGCGCTTGCGGCGTCGACTTCGATGTCGCTACGCTGTTCTCGGCGTGAGCTATGGCCGATCAGCCCAGCCGAAAGCCCGCGTAGCCCTGCCGCGCCACCTCTGCCAGGCGCTGGCGGTAGCGCGGAGCGCCGCCGTTGTAGATCATGTAGCGGATCTTGTCGTGCCCTTCGACATTGGAGTTGTAGCCTGTGAACCAGGACTTGGCCTTGCGCAGCAGCAGGCCCTGGTACATCTCCTCGACATGCGTGGTCCACTCCGCCTGTGCTTCGGGCGTCGGCTCGATGCGGTGGATGCCGTGTTGCGCGGCATGCTCGAACAGCCCGCTCGCCCAGTCCACCACGGTCTCGATGCCGCGAGGGAAGTTGGTCGACAGCGACGCGCTCTGCGGACCTGCCAGCATGAACATGTTGGGGAAGCCTGCCACCTGCAGACCCAGGTAGGTAAGCGGCCCGTCGCGCCAGCAGTCGCGCAGGCGCTGGCCATCGGTGCCGACGAAGTCGATCGCGTCGAAGGCGCCTGTGACCGCGTCGAACCCTGTGGCGTAGACGATGAGGTCGAACTCGTACTCGCGCTCGCTGGTGCGGATGCCGGTGGGCGTGATGCGCTCGATCGGCGTCTCGCCGATGCTGACCAGGCGCACGTTGTCGCGGTTGTAAGCCTCGTAGTAGCCCGTCTCCATTGGCACGCGCTGCACGCCGAAGCCGTGGTCCTTGGGGATCAGTTTCTCGGCCAGCTCCGGGTCCTTGACGCGCTGGCGAATCCTGTCTGCCACGAAGGCCGAGAACTCGGCGTTGGCTGCCTCGTCCATCAGCACGTCGCGGAAGTTGCCCAGCCAGATGGCAAAGCCGGGTGTGGCGTAGAGCCGCTCCCAGAAGGCCAGCCGTTCCTCGCGCGGCACCTCGGCCACACGGCGCCGGTCTGGCCCGTGGATGAAGCCGCCTGGCGTGGTGCCGCACTTCTTGAAGATCTCGGCGTAGTCGGCCCGGATCGAGGCCATCTCCGCCGCGGAGATCGGGGCGTTGTGCAGCGGTGCGCACCAGTTGGGTCGGCGCTGGAAGACGGTGAGTTGGCCCACCCTGTCGGCGATCGAAGCGATCAACTGCACGCCGGTGGCTCCGGTGCCGATCACGGCCACCCGCTTGCCGGCCAGTTCCACCGGCTCCTTGGGCCAGTGGTAGGTGTGGAAAGAAGGGCCGCGGAAGCTGTCCATGCCCGCCAGGCGCGGCATCGTCGGTGCCGACAGCAGCCCGATGGCGGTCAGCAGGAAGCGGCAAGTCAGGGTGCGGCCGTCGGCGAGTTCGAGCGTCCAGATGTGCTGCTCGTCGTCCCAGACGGCGCGCTTCAGGTCGCAGCCGAACTGGACGTGCTTGCGCAGACCGAACTTGTCGACCACGTGGTTCACATAGCGCAGGTTCTCGGGCTGCGGCGAGAA
>CALBTN010000103.1 GCA_937967345.1 uncultured Rubrivivax sp.
GCTGCCACTCGAGCACGGCGCGATCCACCCATCCAGCCCACGCCGCCAGCAGCGACCCCAGCGCGAGCACCGCGCAGGCCGCCACCCAGGACGCGCAAGCCGCGCGCGCAGCGCGCTTCGCCGCCGGCCGCGCTTCAGCCAAAGACGGCACGCCACAACGCGAGCACCGGCGTGCTGTGCGCGGCCATCGTGTCGGGCTCGAACTGGGTGGGCTGATCGTCCAGGCGCGCCAGGTGCTGCACCCGGCGCAGCTCGCGGTAGGCATCCGCCGCGGCGCGGCCGACGCCGCTGGCCAGCAGGCCGCAAGCCTCGGCGCGCTGCAGCAGCGCGATGTTGCCCACGTTGTCCAGCAGTCCCGGCTGGGTGGCGCCATGCGCCAGCACCAGGTACTGCACCGCGAACTCCACGTCCATCATGCCGCCGGGGCTGTGCTTGACGTCGAAGCGCCCGCCGCGGACCGGGTGCGCGCTGCGCACCTTCTCGCGCATCGAGCGCACCTCCTCGCGCAACGCCGCAGCGTCGCGCGGCGCGCGCAGCACGCCGCGGCGCACCGCCTCGAAGCGCTCGCCCAGCGCCGGCGCGCCGGCACAGAAGCGCGCGCGCGTGATCGCCTGGTGCTCCCAGGTCCAGGCGGTATTGCTGCCGCGGCCGAGCTGGTAGCGCTCGAACGCATCGATCGACGTCACCAGCAGCCCCGAGCCGCCGTTGGGACGCAGCGCGGTGTCGATGTCGAACAGCTCGCCGGCCGCGCTGCGCAGCGTCAACCAGGTGATCAGCTTGCGCACGAAGGCGCCATAGACCTCGGGCGCGCGGTCCTTGTCCGGCTCGTCGGCATCGTCGAACAGGAACACCACGTCCAAATCGCCGCCGTAGCCGAGCTCCTTGCCGCCGAGCTTGCCGTAGGCGATGACGGCGAAGTTCGGCGCGTCGCGGTGGCGCTGCTTCAGCAGCGCCCAGGCCCAGCGCAGCGTGGTGTCCAGCACCGCGTCGGCCAGCGCCGACAGGTCGTCGGCCACCTGCTCGACGGTCAGCTCGCGCTCGACGTCGCGCACCATGGTGCGAAACAGCTCGGCGTGGTGCGTCTGGCGCAGCGTGTCGAGCAGCCATTCCTCGTTGGCCTGGCCCGAGCGCGCCCAGGCCTCGTGGCGCGACTGCAGCTCGGCGATGTAGGTTGGCGCATCGAAGCGGCCGCGCTGCAAGCGCTCGTCGGCCAGCTCGTCGATCACTCCGGGGTGGCGCATCAGGTACTGCATCGGCCAGCGCGCCAGGCCCAGCACGCGCAGCAGCCGGTCCTGCACCGCCGGGCGTTCGACCAGCAGCGCGAGATAGCTCTCGCGGCGCAGCAGCGGCTCGAGCCAGTCGAGGAAGCGCAGCGCCGCGCCGGCCTCGCACTGGCCGTCGGCCACGCATTCGGCGGCACGCTTGATCAGCCGGCCCAGCCGCTGCTTGCTCTCGTCGCGCAGCGCGGCCACCCGCGGCTGCGCCGCCCAATGGCGCACCCGCTCGGCCAGCGCCTCGGGCAGCCGGTCCAGCAGCTGCTCGCTGTCCACCGCCGGCGCGCTGCCGCAGCCGGTGCAGCCGTTGCGGCCGGGCGCGGGCGTGCGTCCGTCGTGCAGCAGCGCGTCGAACTCGGTGGCGACCATCTCGCGCACCTCGCCCAGCCGGTCGAGCAGCGCACCGCCGCCGCTCAGCGCGTCGGCGCCCAGGCTGCGCGCGATCCAGTCCAGGTCGGCGTCGGCGCCGGGCAGCAGGTGGGTCTGCTGGTCGTCCAGGTACTGGATGCGGTGCTCGACGCGGCGCAAGAAGGTGTAGCACTCGGCCAGCCGCTCGGCGGTGGCGGCCTTCATCACGCCGCCGGCACTGAGCTGGCGCAACGCGCGCAGCGTCGAGCGGGTGCGCAGCTCGGGCGTCTGGCCGCCGCGCACCACCAGCATCAGCTGCACGATGAACTCGATCTCGCGGATGCCGCCGCGCGACAGCTTGACGTCGTTGGCGCGCTCGGGCCGTCCGGCGGCGCGGCGCTGCGCCTCGTCGCGCACCTTGCGGTGCAGCTGGCGCAGGCTTTCGAACACGCCGTAATCCAGGTAGCGGCGGTAGACGAAGGGCGTGACCAGCTCGCGCAGCGCCAGCGCACGGCCGCTGTCGACGCTGGCGCGCGGCGCCACGACCCGGCTCTTCAGCCAGGCAAAGCGCTCCCACTCGCGCCCTTGCACCTGCAGGTAGTGCTCGAGCATCGCCAGGCTGCACACTGACGGCCCGGAGTTGCCGTGCGGACGCAGCGCCAGGTCGACGCGAAAGACGAAGCCGTCCTCGGTGGTGTCGCCGATCAGCGCGTACAGCTTCTTGGCCACCAGCGAGAAGTACTCGTGCGCGCTGATGCGGGTGCGCGGGTTCGGCGCGCGGTCGGCGGCGTCCGCGGCCGGGGCGGCGCCACGGGTCTCGCCTTCGTCCTCGTAGACGTAGACCAGGTCGATGTCCGACGACACGTTCAGCTCGCGCCCGCCGAGCTTGCCCATGCCGACGATCCACAACTGAATGCGCTCGCCCTGCGCGTCCAGCGGCGCGCCGTGGCGCTCTTCGACTTCGGCCTGCGCCTGCGCCAGCGCCAGCTCGAGCGTGGCTTCGGCCAGCGCGGTCATGCCGTGGGTGATGGTTTGCAGCGGCGCGGCGTGGTCCACGTCCAGGCTGGCCAGCCGCTCCAGGCACAGCTGGCGCGCCACGCGCAGCGCCGACGGCAGGGTCCGGCCCGTCTCGCGCAGCCGCTGCACCAGCGCGGTGACCCCATCGGCGTCGATCGCACCCTGCGGCAGCAGCGCCATCTCCGCGCCGAAGCGGCGCCGGATGCGTTGCACGAAACGGCTGTGGGCGGACAATGCGGGCTCGCCCTGCCGGCCTTCGTCGCGAACCGGTGCCAAGCTCATACGCGGCCGCGACCGCGCGCTGCCGGCGTGCATCGCAGATCAGGCCGCGCGGTGAGCCAGGTTCGCACGCACCGCGTGCGGCGCGCCGCTGCTCGAACTGCAAATGGTTTCACCGCCGTCTCCCCTGCCCGCCGCCCAAGCGCCGCGCTTGCCGCCGCACTCGCCGCCGCGTTCGTCGCCGCGGGCCTGGCAGCGCTGGACTCGGCTGGCCCGTGCCATCGGCCTGGCGTTGTTGCTGCTGTGGAGTCTGCTGCTCGCCGCGTGGCTGGCGCTGCACTGGGCAATTCTGCCGCACATCGACGAATGGCGTCCGCGCATCGAGCGCCTGGCCAGCCGCTCGCTCGGCCTGCCGGTGACGCTGGGCGAGATCCGCGTGCGCTCGGGCGGCTGGGTGCCGGCCTTCGAGCTGCGCGAACTGCGGGTGCACGACCGCGACGGGCGCGAGGCGCTGTACCTGCAGCGCGTGCAAGCGGCGCTGGCGCCGCGCGCGCTGCTGGCGGCGACGCTGCGCTTCGAGCAGATCGTGATCGACGGCGCGCGGCTGCAAGCCCGCCGCGATGCTCAGGGCGGCTGGCACCTGGCCGGGCTGGCTTGGCAGGGCAGCCTCGACGGCACCGACACCGACGCCCGGGCGCGCGACTGGCTGCTGCGTCAGGGCGAGTTCGTCGTGCGCGACGCCGAGCTGCACTGGACCGACGAGCGCGCCGCCGGCGCGCCGCTGGTGCTGCGCGAGCTGCAGTTCGTGCTGCGCAACGGCGTGCGCAGCCACGCGCTGCGGCTGGACGCGACGCCGCCGCCGCAATGGGGCCAGCGCTTCAGCGTGCGCGGCCGCTTCACCCAGCCGCTGCTGGCGCCACCCGGCGCGGTGCAGCGCTGGAGCGGCACGCTGTACGCCCAGTTCGCACAGGCCGACGTCGCCGCGTTGCGCCGTCAACTGGATCTGCCCTTCGAGCTCGACGAAGGCGACGGCGCGTTGCGCGCCTGGGTCGACATCGTCGAGGGCAAACCGCGCAGGGCCACGCTGGATGTCGCGCTGCGCGCGCTGTCGATGCAGCTGGCGCCGTCGCTGCCGCCGCTGCGCTTGCAACAGGTGCAGGGGCGGCTCGCGGCCTCGCGCGATCCTGGCGGCATCGAGCTGCGGCTGCACGACGTCACCTCGACCGGCGCCGCCGGGCTGCAGCGCTCGATCGACGATCTGCGGCTGCGCTGGCAGCAAGCGCAAGACCTGCACCAGCCCTGGACCCCCGATGCGCCGATCACCGGCGGCGAGCTGGCGATCGCGCAGCTCGACCTGGCCGCGCTGCACGCCTGGATCGACGCGTTGCCGCTGCCGGCCCCGCTGCGCGGCACGCTGGTCACGATGGCGCCGCGCGGCCACGCCGAGCGGCTCGCGCTGCGCTGGGCCGGTACGCCCGAGCAGCCCGACAGCTACCGGATCGAGGCCAAGCTGCGCGACCTGACGCTGCAGCCCGGGCTGGCCAGCGCGCCCGGCGCCCCCGCCCGGCCTGGCGTGCAGGCCGCGCAGATCGAGCTGGCGGCCAACGAACGCGGCGGCCAGGCGCGGCTGTGGATGCACAGCGGCGCCCTGATCCTGCCCGGCGTGTGGCAGCAGCCGCAGCTGGCGCTGGACCGGCTCGACGCCAAGCTGGACTGGCAGATCACGCCGCGCCGCGGCGCGCCCAGCGCGGTCGAGCTGCGGCTGGCCAAGCTGTCGTTCGCCAATACCGACCTGCGCGGCGAAGGCAGCGCGGTGTGGCGCAGCGGCAGCGGCAGCAACGACAGTCCCGACGCGCACTGGCCCGGGCGGCTGGAGCTCGACGCGCGCTTGCAGCAGGTGCGCGCCGCCAGCGTCGCGCGCTACCTGCCGCTGGGCATCGACGCGGCCGCACGCGACCACGTGCGCGACGCCGTGCGCGCCGGCACCGTGCGCAGCGCGCGCTTCAAGGTCGACGGCGAGTTGTCCCGCTTTCCGTTTCGCCAGCCCCGCGACGGCGAATTCCTTGCGGTGCTGCAGCTGCACGACATCGACTACGCCTTCATGCCGGCGCCGTGGCCGAGCGTGGCTCAGGCCAGCGGCGAGCTCGAGTTCAACCGCATGACGATGCGGTTGCGGCGCATGCAAGGCCGGCTCGGCGGCTACGAGCTGCGCGACGTACACGGCGCCATCGCCGACCTGTCGGCCGACGCACCCGAGCTGCAACTGCAGGGCCAAGGCCAGGGCAACGCCGCCGATCTGCTGGCGCTGGCGCGGCTGGCGCCGCTGGGCTCGGGCATGGGCGCGATGCTCGACCCGGTCAGCGTCGACGGGCCCAGCACGTTGTCGCTCGCGCTGCGCGTGCCGCTGGCCGGGCCGCAGCCGCTGACGCTGCAAGGCACGGCGCGACTGGCCGGCGCCGAGCTGCGGCTGCGCCCCGAGCTGCCGCCGATGCTCGGCGTGCGCGGCACGCTGCAGGTGGCCGCAGGGGCGCTGGCGCTGCAGGGCGTGCACGCCAGCTGGCTCGGCGGCGAGGTGCACTTCGACGCCAGCCTGGCGGCCGACGGCGCGCTGCAAGTGGCCGCGCAGGGCAGCGCCAGTGCCGACGGCTTGCGCCAGCTGCCGGCCTTGGCCGCGCTGGCCGCGCCGCTGCACGGCCAGGCCGCCTGGCGCGGCACGCTCGGCATCGGCGATGCGGGCGTCGCGCTGACGCTGCACAGCGATCTGGCCGGCATGGCACTCGACCTGCCGCCGCCGCTGGCCAAACCCGCGGCCAGCGCGCTGCCGCTGCAGTTGCAGCTGAGCCCGCTGGCCGAGGCGGCGGCACCCGGGCAAGGGCGCGATCGGCTGGAGATCCAACTGGGTCAAGCGGGCGAACTGCTGAACGCGCGCTTCGAGCGCGAAACCGATGCCGCGACCGGCTCGACCCGGGTGCTGCGCGGCCGCGTCGCGGTGCGCGATGCGCTGCCGCCGCCGGGCGCCGACGGCGTGCACGCGGCGTTGAACCTCGGCCGCGTCGACCTCGACGCCTGGCGCGCGCTGGCGGCGCGCGCCAGCGCAGGCGACAGCGGCAGCTTCGCGGCCTACGCGCCGCGGCACATCGCGCTGCGCGCCGAAGAACTGCGCGTCGCCGGGCGCACGTTGTCGCGGCTGCAAGCGGTGCTGGACCACGAGCGCGGCACCGCCGCCAAGCTGTGGCGCGCCCAGATCGCCTCCGACCAGCTGGCCGGCGACATCGAGTACCGCGAACCGGCCGCCGACCCGCAGGCCGCGCAGCTCAGCGCACGGCTGCAGCGGCTGGTGCTGCAGCGCGCGTCGGCCGGCGCCGCCGACAGCCTGCCCGGGCGCACGCCGCCGCGCCTGCCGGGGCTGGATCTGGTGATCGACGACTTCGAACTGCACGGGCGCAAGCTCGGCCGCTTGCAGGTGGCGGCGGTCAACCGGGCCGGCCCCACCGGCCGGCGCGAATGGCAGCTCGACCGGCTCGAGCTGGCCTCGCCCGACGCGCAGTTGACGGCCAGCGGCCACTGGGGCAGCACCGGCGCGCGGCGCACCGCGCTGGACGTCAAGCTGCAGCTTCGCGACGGCGGCCGCTTTGCCGAACGGCTCGGCGCGGGCAACGCGCTGCGCGGCGGCAACGGCCTGATCGACGGCCAGCTGTCGTGGAGCGGCACGCCGCTGGCACCGGATCTGGCCAGCCTGGACGGCCGGCTGCGGCTCGATCTGGGCGCCGGGCAGTTCCTGCATGCCGACCCCGGCGGCGCGCGGCTGCTCGGCGTGTTCAGCCTGCAAGCGCTGCCGCGCCGGCTGGCGCTGGATTTTCGCGACCTGTTCCAGGAAGGCTTCGCCTTCGACAGCGTCGACGGCGAGCTGACGGTGGCGCGCGGCGTGGCCAGCACCGACAACCTGCGGGTGCGCGGCGCGCAGGCCACGGTGCTGCTGCAAGGGCAGGCCGACCTGCAGCGCGAGACCCAGGATCTGCGCGTGCTCGTGGTTCCCAACTTCGACGCCGCCGGTGCCGCGCTGGCGACGATGGCGATCAACCCGGCCATCGGGCTGGGCACGCTGTTCGCGCAGTGGGCGCTGCGCGAGCCGCTGATCGCGGCCAACACGCGCGAGCTGCACGTCACCGGCGCCTGGGCCGAACCGCGCGTGCAGCGCATCGAGCGCCCTGTCCCCCCCGACCGCGCCGACCGCGGCCCGGCCAACCCCACCGAACCGAGGCCCCCCGGATGAAGATCGCCGCCTTGCAGATGGTGTCCACGCCCGAGCTGGACCGCAACCTCGAAAGCGCCGCGCGCTTGCTCGAGCGCGCGGCGGCCGCGGGCGCGCAACTGGCCGCGCTGCCCGAGCACTTTGCGCTGATGGGCCGGCGCGACGAAGACAAGCTGACCATCGCCGAGTCCCACGGCGACGGGCCGATCCAGCGTTTCCTGGCGGCGCAGGCGCGCGCGCACCGGCTGTGGCTGGTCGGCGGCACGCTGCCGCTGCGCGAGCCGGGCCAGCCGCGGGTGCGCAACAGCTCGCTCGTGTTCGCACCCGACGGCCAGCTGGCGGCGCGCTACGACAAGGTGCACCTGTTTGCCTTCGACAACGGGCGCGAGCACTTCGACGAGGCGCGCGTGCTCGACCCCGGCAGCCAGCCGGTGGCACTGCAGGCCGGGCCGCTGCGCGTCGGCCTGAGCGTGTGTTACGACCTGCGCTTTCCCGAGCTGTACCGCGCGCTGATGTCGCCGCCGTGCGACTTGCTGTGCGTGCCGTCGGCCTTCACCTACCCCACCGGGCAGGCGCACTGGGAAGTGCTGCTGCGCGCGCGCGCGATCGAAAACCAGTGCGTGGTGCTGGCGCCAGCCCAGGGCGGCCGGCACGACACCGGCCGGCGCACCTGGGGCCACAGCATGATCGTCGACCCGTGGGGCGAGGTGCTGGCGATGCTGGCCGAAGGCGAAGGCGTGGTGCTGGCCGAAGTCGACACCGCGCGGCGCGACAGCGTGCGCACGCAACTGCCGGCGCTGCGCCATCGCCGGCTGTAGCGCGCCGCGGTCCATGCCGCGATCAATAGCCCCAAGGGGTGACGAAACGCGGCGATCGGCTAAAATCGCAAGCAATTGCGGGATTGCGGGATCAAGCACATGGCCATCAAACGTTCTTCTGTGCCTTCGGTATCGGAAACCGGACAGCGTCTTCGCCAGACCCAGGCCGAGTACACGGCGGCGCGGCCGGCCAACGGCTCGGGGGTCAAGCCGATGATGTCCAGCTCCAAGATGTACGTCTGCCGCCGCTGCCAGGCCAACTTCAAGACCGGTGACGGCAAGCCCGATCCGCGCCTGCCGGGCCTGGGCCGGTGCAACAAGTGTCTGGCGCAGCAGGCGGTGGCCACCGCCTGAGTCTTGCCGCGCCACGCGCGATGCCGCAGCGCACGCGCCCGGCGCCGGCATCGGACGCTGCCCCGGCCAGCCATGCCTGCTCTGAGCGCACCGCCTGAGAGCCTGTGAAGCATTCCGCCACGCCCGCTCGATCGCCCCAAACGGCGCCGCTCGTCGTTGCAAATGCTCGCCGTAGCCCGAGCTACGGCTGCGCTTTGCGCCTCGATCAACACCGTTTCGGACGCCCGCTCGGACGCGCCGGAATACTTCACAGGCTCTGAGTTCTGGCACTAACGCGCCGCAGACGAAGAAGGCCGCGCCGATGTCAGTCCAGACCATCGCCAGCCGGCCGTTCAGCGACCAGCAACCAGGCACCTCGGGGCTGCGCAAGAAGGTCGCGGTCTTCCAGCAGCCGGGCTACCTCGAGAACTTCGTGCAGTCGGTGTTCGACTGCGTACCCGAGTTGCGCGGCGGCACGCTGGTGCTGGGCGGTGACGGGCGCTACCACAACGACCACGCGATCCAGACCATCTTGCGCATGGCCGCGGCCAACGGCGCGGCCCGCGTCGTCGTCGGCCGCGACGGGCTGCTGTCGACCCCGGCGGCCAGCGAGCTGATCCGCAGCCGGCGCGCCGCCGGCGGGCTGATCCTGTCGGCCAGCCACAACCCCGGCGGCCCCGACGGCGACTTCGGCATCAAATACAACATCGCCAATGGCGGGCCGGCGCCCGAGCGCCTGACCGAAGCGATGCACCAGCGCAGCCTGACCATCGATCGCTGGCTGACGCTGCCGGGCGCCGACATCGACCTGCGCCGCGACGGCCCGGCCCAGCTCGGCGCAATGCATATCGAGGTCGTCGACCCGGTGGCCAGCTACGCCCGGCTGATGCAACAGCTGTTCGACTTCGAGCGCATCCGCGCGCTGCTCGGCGGCGGCTTTCGCATCTGCTTCGACGCGATGCACGCGATCACCGGGCCCTATGCCCACGCGATCCTCGAAGCCCAGCTCGGCGCGCCGCCGGGCAGCGTGATCAACGGCCGGCCCTTGCCCGACTTCGGCGGCGGCCACCCCGACCCGAACCCGACCTACGCCACCGAGCTGGTCGCGTGCATGACGGGCGCCAACGCGCCCGACTTCGGCGCCGCCAGCGACGGCGACGGCGACCGCAACATGATCGTCGGGCGCGGCTTCATCGTCACGCCCAGCGACAGCCTGGCGGTGCTCGCGGCCAACGCCGCGC
>CALBTN010000104.1 GCA_937967345.1 uncultured Rubrivivax sp.
GGCCAGCAGATGGATGTGGTGGTCGTGCAGCCCCGGCAGCACCGCCGCGCCGGCCGCGTCGAACTCGTCGCCGCCTGTCACTGCAGGCAGCCGCTCATCGTGGCCGGCGATGGCCGCGATGCGGCCGTTGGCGATGCGGATCGACGCCAGCGCGCCGCGGCCGAGGTCGGCGCGGTGGATCGTCAGCGTCGGCCTGGCCACCGTCATCCCGCCCTCACGCGGCCAGCTCGCCGAGCACCGCCGCGGTGTCGGCGCCGAACACGCGGGCACGCCCGCGCGGCTGCGGCGCCAGCGGCCGGCGCTCGGCCAAGCCTGCGGCGCGCACCGTGTCGGTCCAACGCCGGGCGCGTTCGGTCAGGGCCTCGGCTGAGCTCGGCAGCTCGAAGCTCGCGCAGTGCGCCACCACGCGCTGCATCGCGATGTCGACCAGCACGCCGCCGCCACCGAGCCAGGCGCTCCATGCGGCCAGCGCCGCATGCAGGCCAGTCAACGGGTCGGCGATGGCGTCGCCGCAGAAGGCCCAGGCGTCGCGGTCGGCGCCGCCGTCGCTGGCGCTGCTTGCGGCCAGCAGCGCGCTCAGCCCGCCGGCGACGCCGGCATCGTCGCCGAACGCCACCCAGTGGGCGGCCGGTTCGTCGCGCCCGTAGCCGCTCAGGGCCACCCAGCTCAGGCCGGGGTTCCCGGCCAGCAGTTGCGCGGCGTCGATGCCGAGCTGGCGCAACGCGCGAGGCCGTGCCGATTCGATGACGATGTCGGCCCGCTGCAGCAAGCGGCGCAGCCGCGCCAAGCCGGCCGGGTTGCCGAAGTCCAGCACCACGCTGGCCTTGCCGGCATGCAATCGGTCGAAGAAGACGTCCGCGCCGGCGCGCGCATCGCTGCGCGCGCCATCGGGCCGCAGGGCACTTTCGACCTTGATCACGCGCGCGCCGAGCTGGTGCAACACCTGCGCGCACAGCGGCCCGGCCCACAGCGACGACAGGTCGACCACCAGCGGCCGCCGGCCGCCGCGATCGGTCGCCAGCGGCGGCGCGTGGCGCTGCACCCGGCACCAAGGCTCGGATGCGGGTGCGGGCAGCGTGGCGGCAGCCACCGGCAGGCCGAGCAGCCGCGCACGCTCGACTACCTCGGCGCTGCCATGGCGGCGCAGCCGCTGCGCCAACGTGCCCCAGTCCACCACCGCGCTGTCTACCAGCCAGGCGGGCAGCAGGCCCCAGTCGTCGCGCCGCGCCAGGTTCACCGCCAGCATGGCGTCGGCGCTGCGCAGCAAGCGGCAGCTGCCGCCACTGGAGGTGGCGCCGTTGCGCTGCAGGCCGAGCAGCGCCGCGCGTTCGGCGAGCAGCGCCGCGCCATCGGCATAGGCCTCCGGCACGCGCGCGCCCAGCGCCGCCGCCGCGCGCACCACACCGTCTGCGCAAGCCGCCAGCGGCGCGGCGAGCATGCGCGGCGGCGCATCGCGCGCGCCGGTCAGCGCCATCAGCCCGCTGCGCGCCCAGACCAGCGCCGGGTGTTCGTCCGCTGCACCACCGCACGCGCGCGGCGCGGCGCCGAGAGATTCCAGCAGCGCGGCGGCGTAGCGGCTGGCGACACCGTCGCCGTGCACGTCGACGGCCCACGCCGCAAGCGGCATCGCAGTGTCGGCGGCCGGCAGCATCGAGTCGCCCTCAACTCGACGCGGCGAACTCGTCCTTCAGCACGCGGCGCAGGATCTTGCCCATCTCGTTGTGCGGCAGCTCGCTGCGAAAGCGCAACTGCGCCGGCACGCGCGACGAGCGCAGCCGCTGGCGCACCCAGTCCTGCAGTTCGGCCGCGCCAACCTCGGCGCCCGGCGCCTTGACGATGACCGCGCCCACCGCCTCGCCCCACTGCGCGTCGGGGATCGCCACCGCCGCGGCGTCGGCCACCGCCGGGTGCGCGCGCAGCACGTCTTCGATTTCGCCGGGCGAGATGTTCTCGCCGCCGCGCACGATGACGTCGTCGGCGCGCCCGTCGAGGTAGAGAAAGCCGTAGGCGTCGAGGTAGCCGCGGTCGCGCGTGGCGAACCAGCCGCCGTCGTCGCGCAGGCTGCCCACGCCCAGGTACTCGCCGGCCACCTGACCGCCGCGCACGAAGACGTCGCCGACTTCACCCTCGGCCACCGGCCGGCCGTCGGCGCCGCGGATCTCGAGCTCGATCGAGCCGATTGGCTTGCCCACCGAATGCAGCCGCTTGCGGATCGCCGGGTCGGTGGCGCCGAAGCCGGTGCGGTGCTCGTCGGGGTCGAGCAGCGCGATGGTCGAACTGGTCTCGGTCAGGCCGTAGGCGTTGGTGTAGTCGACGTGCGGCCAGGCCTGCATCGCGCGCTCGATCACCGGCGCGGGCATCTTGCCGCCGCCGTAGGCCAGGGCGCGCAGCGCCGGCAGCTCGCTGGCCACGCCCTCGTTGTCGATGCACTCGATCACCCGCGACAGCATGGTCGGCACGACGAAGGCGTGGCTGACGCCCTCGCTGCGGCACAGCTCGAGCCAGGCGCGGCCGTCGAAGTTGGACAGCTGCACCATGCGGCGGCAGGCGTAGGTCGAGCTCAGCACCGCCGAGATGCCGGCGATGTGGTACGGCGGCACCGCCACCAGCGTGGCCTCGGCCTCGTCGGCGGCGCCGAACTCCACCGTGCCGAGGATGTAGCTCATCAGGTTCTCGTGGCGCAGCACCGCCGCCTTGGGCACGCCGGTGGTGCCGCTGGTGAACAGCTGCACCGCCACCGCGGACGGGTCGGCCTGCACGTCGACCTCGTCACCCTGCTCGGCCTGCGCCATGAACTGCTCGCGCGACACGGTGTGGATGCCGTCGGGCACCTTGACCCCGGCCAGCAGCTGCGCATCGGCCACCAGGAAGGCCGGTGTGATGCGCGCCAGCAGCGCTTCGATCTCGGGCGGCGTGAGCCGGTAGTTCAGCGGCACGTAGGGCACGCCGGCATAGGCCGCGGCATACAGCGCGACACAGGCCGCCGGGCTGTTGACGTCGAGCAGCCCGACATGGGCGGCACCGCTGGCGCGCACATGGCGCGCCGCACGTTTGGCCAGCTGCAGCCAGCGGCCGTAGCTCAGCGACTGTTCGCCGCAGCGCACGCCGATGCGCTCGGGATGGCACTCGGCGGCCATCTCCAGGGTCATCACGATATTCATGTCATGGGCTCCAGCGCGCGGCGCGCAACGGATGGCTCAGCAGGCCATCGAGCTTCAATCGGACGACGGCAGCGCCTTGGCCTGCTTGACCTCGAGCGCCTCGCCGTCCAGCGTGAGCGAACCCTTGCCGCCCTTGGTGCACAGGAACTCGAAGCGCTGCGCCGCGTCGGCGTAGCGCTTGCCGATCAGCGTGCCTTGCGCCTGCGCGGCGTCCAGCGCCACGCCCTCGGGCTTGGCGGCGGCCAGCGCGACCATCTCGGCGCCGCCGCAACACAGGCGGTGCTCGCCTTCGGCGGCGCGCACCACCATCACTTCGGCGTCGCACACCGCGCTCTTCAGGCGCGAACCGGCTTTCAGACTGCTCATTGGGGGCTCCTCGGCTGACCAGGGGAATCGAAGCATCGCGCATCGGCCCGGCCAGCGGCGCTGCGCAAGCGCACGCCAGCAGCGATGCACGGGTGCGTGGTTGCCATTCTGTCGGCGCATGGCCCGCACCACAAACGCCCAGCGCGCGTCTGACCCGAATTGCGCTCGGATAGGCCGCTTCAGAATTGACGCGCGCAGCCGCACGCAAAGCCTTGGCCTATGCTGACCGCAACCCCCCACGGCACCCGTCCATGCACAACCCACCCAACGCACCGCTCGCCGGCCTGCGCGTGATCGAAAGCGCGATCCTGGCCCCGGCGTCCATCACCACCTCGCTGGCCGACCTCGGCGCCGAGGTGATCAAGGTCGAGACCCCTGCCGGCGACTACATCCGCGAGATGACCTGGCCGATCATCGAAGGCGTGTCGCTCATGCACTATCACCTCAACCGCGGCAAGAAGAGCCTGACGCTGGACCTGAAGAACGAAGCCGCGCGCGAGGTCTACCGCGAGCTGGTGCGCGCTTCCGACGTGGTGATCGAAGGCTCCAAGCCGGGCGCGCTGGCGCGCTTCGGGCTGGGCTACGAGCAGCTGCGCGAGATCAACCCGAAGATCGTCTTTTGCACCATCTCCGGCTACGGCACCACGGGGCCGTACAAGGACATGCCCTCGCACGGCATCGCCTACGACACCTGGTCGGGCGTGGTCAAGCCGGCGTACGACGAGCAGGGCTTTTGCTACATCGCCGAGCACGTGGCGATCGGCATCTCGGCCGCGCCGCTGTACGGCGGGCTGGCGGTGCTGGCCGGCGTGATCCGCGCGCGCGCCAGCGGCGTCGGCTGCTTCCTCGACCTGGCGCAAAGCGACGCCTCGGCCGCCTTCGACTGGTATCGCAGCGAAAGCCACATGGCCTACGCGCGGCCCGAGCACGTGGTCACCGGCAACAAGTCCGACAACTTCGTGCGCCGCCCGGTGGCCACCGCCGGCATGCGCGAGGGCGTGCGCTACCAGCTGTACGACTCGGCCGACGGCCACGTGCTGTTCATGGCCTCCGAGCAAAGCCTGTGGAAGAACTTCTGCCTCGGCGTCGGCCGCGCCGACCTGTTCGAGAAGTGGCCGGGCTCCAAGTACGCCGACCACGCGCGCGGCAACACCGAGTTGCGCGCGATCCTGCGCGACATCTTCCGCACGCGCAGCACCGCGCAGTGGATAGCTTTCGGCATCGAGTTCAACACCCCGATCGCCCCGGTCAACACCGCCGCCAACCTGACGGACGACCCGCAGTTCAAGGCGCGCTTCAAGCTGCTGCCGCACGAGCAGCACGGCGCCGACATGCTCGGCTTTCCGGTGAAGTTCGTCGGCGAGGCCGAGATCACGCCGACCAAGGCGCCGACGCCGGGCCAGCACAGCGAGCAGGTGCTGCGCGAGGTGCTGGGTTACGACGCAGCGCGCATCGCCGCGCTGCGCGGCGGCGGCGCGCTGGGCTGAAGCGCACCGCCCCGCGCAATGAAACACCTGCGGCCGCATCCGATACCGGGCGCCTGACGCGGCGGCGCGCCACCGGCCCACAATGAACCACCCCGACTGGACATAGCCCGAAAGAGACAAGCCCATGAACAGCCCGCTGCATACCCCGCTGTGCGACAAGCTCGGCATCGAGTACCCGATCGTCGCCTTCACGCACTGCAAGGACGTCGCCGTCGCGGTGATCAACGCCGGCGGCTTCTCGGTGCTGGGCGAGGCGCTGCACACGCCCGAGCAGATCGACTCCGACATCAAGTGGATCAAAGAGCGCGTGGGCGGCAAGCCCTTCGGCATCGACCTGGTGCTGCCGTCGACCGTGCCCGAGGAAAAGAAGCTCGAGGACCTGCTGGCGATGATCCCGCAGGGCCACCGCGACTTCGAGCAGATGATCAAGCACAAGTACAACGTGCCCGACCCGAAGATCGCGCCCGACATCCACCACTGGGGCGGCCTGGACCAGAAGCGCGCGATGGACCAGCTCGACGTCATCTTCGACCATCGGGTGCCGGTGTTCGCCTCGGGCCTGGGCTCGCCGGCCTTCCTGCTCGAGCGCGCGCACCAGCTGGGCATGCAGGTGTGGGGCCTGGTGGGCAAGCCCAAGCAGGCGCGCCGCCAGATCGCCGCCGGCACCGACGTGATCATCGCGCAGGGCTACGACGCCGCCGGCCACACCGGCAACATCGGCACCTTCTCGATCGTGCCGCAGGTGGTCGACGCCGCGCGCGAGGCCGGCGTGCCGGTGATCGCGGCCGGCGGCGTGACCACCGGGCGCCATCTGGTGGCCGCGCTGGCGCTGGGCGCGGCCGGCGTGTGGACCGGGTCCCTCTGGCTGACCTCGCGCGAGTCCGACGTCAACCAGCCGCTGAAGGAGCGGCTGCTCGAGGCCGAGACCGAAGACACCGTGTACTCCGACTGCATCTCGGGCTACACCATGCGCACCACGCGCAGCCCCTGGCACGACGAGTGGGCGTCCGAGCAGGCGCCGCCGATCCTGAAGCCGCCGCTGCAGATGCTGCTGTCGTCGAACTACATCCAGGGCTCGCTGGACTACCAGCGCAAGGACCTGATGACCGAGGCCGCCGGCCAGGGCATCCACTACGTGCGCGAGATGAAGCCGGCGCGGCAGATCCTGTCCGACATCGTCGAAGAGGCCCTCGATGTCTTCGACCGCTTCGCCGCCTGAACCTGCCAGCGGCGCGCCCGCAGCGCCGTACCGCAGCGGCTTCAACGCCGCGCTGCGCGGCATGCAGGTGCAGTGCGAAGGCGGTGGCCCGATCGCCGGCACGCACCTGGCGGGGCGCCAGAATTTCTCTGGCACGCTCAGCGGCGATTACCGCGACTTCGGCTCGTACCAGCCGCACGCCTGGCGCTGGTATCTGCTGACCGCGCTGACGCAAAAGCCCGACGGCTATGCACACGAGGCGGTGTGGTGCGAGGCCGAAAGCCTGTCCGCGGCGGGCAGCGACGATGCCAGTCTGCGCCAACATCTCTACTCCACAGGGTGATCTCCATGCGTATCGTGGTTTGTGTCAAGGAAGTGCTCGATCCGGCGGCGGTGAACAACTTCGCGCTGGCCGGCGGGCTGAAGATAGCCGCCGACGGCAAGACGCCCGAGGTCGCCGCGATCCCGCGGCTGATCAACGGCTACGACGAGCAGGCGATCGAAGCCGCACTGCGGCTGCGCGACGCCGGCATCGACTGCCGCATCACGGTGGTGACGATCGGCGCCGACGCGCAGGCCATGCTCAAGCAGTGCGCGGCCCTCGGTGCCGACGAGATCGTCGCGCTCGACCCGGGTGCACGCGAGCTCGACTGCGCCGGTGTGGCCAACGTGCTGCACGCCTACATCGCCGGCAGCGGCGGCGCCGACCTGGTGCTGTGCGGCCGCCAGGCCTCCGACGACGACCAGGGCGTGGTGCCGCTGCTGCTGGCCGAAAAGCTCGGCTTCGCGGTGACCACGCTGGCGCGCCAGCTGCAATGCGCGGGTTCGGTGCTGAGCGTCACCCGCGCCACGCCCGACGGCGACGAGGTGGTGCGCGCCAACCTGCCGGCGCTGGTCACGGTCAGCAGCGAGCTCGGCGCGCCGCGTTTCCCGTCGGCCAAGGCCAAGATGGCGGCGCGCAAGATGAACGCGCAGCTGATCGGCATCGATACGCTGGGGCTGGACGCCGCGGCGCTCGAGCCGCAGGTGGTGCTCAAGCGCCAGTTCGTGCCGCAGGTGCAAGGCAACTGCGAGTTCTTGAGCGGCAGCCCGGCGCAGATCGCGCAGGCGCTGATGGAACGCATCCGCCAGGCCTGAGCCTCGCGCGGCCCACAATCGCCGGCCGCTGCGCCGGCGGCGAACCCGATCCACGGAAAGCAAGACATGACACAAACCATCGCAGTCATCGGCGGCAGCGGCAACCTGGGCGCGGCGCTGGCGCGGCGCTGGGCCAAGGCCGGACGCAGCGTGATCATCGGCTCGCGCGACGCGGCCAAGGCCGCCAACGCCGCCGCGCAGCTCGCGGCCGAGCTGAAGGTCGAGGTCGGGGGCGCTGGCAACCTCGAAGCCGCACAGCGCGCCGACGTGGTGGTGGTGGCGGTGCCCTTTGCCTCGCAGCTGCAGGTGCTGGAAGAAATCCGCCCTGCCCTGGCCGGCAAGGTGGTGATCGACACCACGGTGCCGCTGCTGCCGCCCAAGGTGATGCGGGTGCAGCTGCCGGCCGAAGGCAGCGCGGCGCAGCGCGCGCAGGCGCTGCTGGGCGCCGAGGTGCGGCTGGTGTCGGCCTTCCACAACGTGGCGGCGCACAAGCTGGCCACCGACGAAGAGGTGCAGTGCGACGTGCTGGTGTTCGGCGACGACAAGGCCGCGCGCGCGGTGGCGGTGGAGCTGGCGCAGCAAGCCGGGCTGCGCGGGCTGCACGCCGGCGCGCTGGCCAACTCGGCGGCCGCCGAGGCGCTGACCTCGGTCCTGATCTTCATGAACAAGACCTACCGCGTCGACGGTGCCGGCATCTGCATCACCGGCCAGCTCGACATGGCGGCGGCCGCCGCCTGACCCAGCCGAGTCGCGGGCCCTGAGCATGGGCGCATCGGTCAGCTTCACGCCGCTACCCGGTCTGCCGGAGGTGCATGCGGGCGACGACCTGGCCACGCTGATCCTGGCTGCGGCGCAGCGCGCCGGCATCGCCATCGGTGACGACGCCATCGTCGTCGTCGCGCAGAAGATCGTCTCCAAGGCCGAGGGCCGCAGCGTCGCGCTGAACTCGGTGACGCCGTCGGCACGCGCGGTCGAGCTGGCCGGCATCACCGGCAAGGACGCGCGCGTGATCGAGCTGATCCTGTCGGAGTCCAGCGCGGTGCTGCGCGCGGTGCCCAACGTGCTGGTGGTGCGCCACCGCCTGGGCTACGTGATGGCCAACGCCGGCATCGACCGCTCCAACGTGCCCGGCGACGAGGGGCGCCATGGTGGCAACGGCAGCGGCGGCGCCGAGCGGGTGCTGCTGCTGCCGCTGGCACCCGACCGCTCGGCCGAAGACCTGCGCGAGCGGCTGCAGCAGCGCGCGGGCGTGCGCCCGGGTGTCATCGTCAGCGACAGCTTCGGCCGGCCCTGGCGCAACGGCGTGGTCAACGTCGCGCTGGGCGCGGCCGGCGTGCCGTCGCTGATCGACCGCCGCGGCGAGCTCGACCGCCAGGGGCGCAAGCTCGAAGTCACGCAGGTGGCCTTTGCCGACGCGGTGTGCGCCGGCGCGGCGCTGGCCATGGGCGAGGCCGCCGAAGGCACGCCGGTGGTGGTGGTCGACGGGCTGCGGCCGCGCGCGCCGCTGTGCGATGCCAGCACGCTGGTCCGAGCGCTCGAGCAGGACTTGTTCCAATGACCCAACCCGGCGGCGCGCGCGTGGCCGCGCTGTGCGGCGGCGTCGGCGGCGCCAAGCTGGCCGACGGCCTGCTGCGCGTGCTGCCGCCCGACTGCCTGGGCCTGATCGTCAACACCGGCGACGACTTCGAGCACCTGGGGCTGCACGTCTCGCCCGACATCGACACCGTGGTCTACACGCTGTCGGGGCTGGCCAACCCGGCCACCGGCTGGGGCCGCCGCGACGAGAGCTGGAACTTCATGCAGGCGCTGCAGGCGCTGGGCGGCCCCACCTGGTTTCGCCTGGGTGATGGCGACCTGGCGATGCACGTGCAGCGCACCCAGCGGCTGGCGCAAGGCGAGCCGTTGAGCGCGATCACCGCCGACATCGCGCAGCGCCTGGGCATCGCCGCGCGGCTGCTGCCGATGAGCGACGGCCGGCTGCGCACCCGGGTGCGCACCGACAACGGCTGGATCGACTTCCAGGACTACTTCGTGCGCCAGCAGTGCCAGCCGACGGTGCGCGAGATCGGCTTCGACGGCGCCGCGGCGTGCACGCCGGCGCCGGGCGTGGCCGAACTGTTGGCGCAAGCGCAACTCGAAGCCATCGTGATCTGCCCGTCCAACCCCTACCTCAGCGTCGCCCCGGTGCTGGCCGTGCCGGGGCTGCGCGGGTTGCTGCGCGCGGCCGGCGTGCCGATCGTCGCGGTCTCGCCGCTGATCGCCGGGGCCGCGGTCAAGGGGCCGACCGCCAAGATCATGGCCGAGCTGGGCCACGCAAGCAGCGCGGCCGAAGTCGCGCGCTACTACGAAGGGCTGATCGACGGCTTCGTGCTCGACGAGCGCGACGCGGCGCTGGCCGCCCGGATCGGCGTGCCGGTGCGCTCGTGCGACACGCTGATGCAATCGGCCGACGACCGCCAGCGCGTCGCGCGGCACACGCTGCAACTGGCCGGCGAACTGGCGCGCAGCCTGGCCACCGAGCTGGCCGCCCGGCGATCGAGGGCGACATGAGCTGCTGGGCACTGATCGCACTGAAATCCTTCGCCTGCGGCAAGACCCGGCTGGCGCAGGTGCTGCCGCTGCCCGAGCGCGAAGCCCTGAGCCGCAGGATGCTCGACCAGGTGGTGTGCGCGCTGCAGGCCGCACACGAAGTCGACGGCATCGCCATCGTGACGCAGCAAGCCGGCCCGCTGCCGGCCAACGTGCTGCCCCTCCCCGACCCCGGCGGCGGTCTGAACGCCGCGCTGGCCAGCGGCGCAAGGCAGCTGGCCGCCATCGGCGCGACCGAGTTGCTGGTGCTGCACGCCGACCTGCCCTTGCTGGCGGCCGACGAGATCGACGACTTCATCGTGCAAGCACGCCGCACCGGGCTGGGCCTGGCCAGCGACCGCATCGGCCACGGCACCAACGCGGTGTTCGTCGCGCCGCCGCTGGCCTTCGATTTCTGCTTCGGCCGCTACAGCTTCATGCGCCACCGCCAGCAAGCGCGCGAACGCGGCCTGCAGCCCTTTGTCGCCAGCGCGCCGGGTTTCGCCTTCGACATCGACGAGCCGGCCGACCTCGCGGCGCTGCTGGCGGCCCACGGCGAGCACTTCGCCCCAACCCTTGACGCCTGGAAGCCGATGCCATGGACCACGCGATTGAACGACTGCTCGGCCTCGCCCGCGACGCAGGCCGACTGAGCCCGCAGCAACTGCTGACGCTGGCGCAGCACGCGCCGCTGCACGCGCTTGTGGATTGCGCCGAGCAGCTGACGCTGCAGGGCCACGGCCGGCGCGTGGGTTATTCGCGCAAGGTCTTCATCCCGCTGACGCGGCTGTGCCGCGACGCCTGCGGCTACTGCACCTTCGCCACCGCGCCGCGCTCGCTGCCCAGCGCCTACCTCAGCGCCGACGAGGTGCTGGCGATCGCCCGGGCCGGCGTACAGGCCGGCTGCCATGAGGCGCTGTTCACCCTGGGCGAGAAGCCCGAAGCGCGCTACCGCGCGGCGCGCGAGGCGCTGGACCGCATGGGCCACGCCAGCACCATCGACTACGTGGCGGCGATGGCCGAGCTGGTGCACCGTGAAACCGGCCTGCTGCCGCACCTGAACCCGGGCAACCTGAGCACGGCCGAGCTGGCCCAGCTGCGCCCGCTCGCGGCGTCGATGGGGCTGATGCTCGAATCGTCGGCCGAGCGGCTGACCGAGCGCGGCGGGCCGCACTGGAAGTGCCCCGACAAGCTGCCCGCCACCCGCCTCGCGACGCTGGACGCGGCGGGCGCGGCCCAGGTGGCGATGACCAGCGGCATCCTGATCGGCATCGGCGAGACCCGCGCCGAGCGCGTGCACTCGCTGCTGGCGCTGCGCGAGTTGCACGAGCGCCACGGCCACGTCCAGGAAGTGATCGTGCAGAACTTCCGCGCCAAGCCCGGCACGCGCATGGCGCATGCGCCCGAGCCGACGCTGGACGAGCACGCCTGGAGCATCGCGATGGCGCGGCTGGTGTTCGGTGCCGCGATGTCGATCCAGGCGCCGCCGAACCTGCGCCCCGGCGAACTGGCGCCGCTGCTGCGCGCCGGCATCAACGACTGGGGCGGCGTCTCGCCGGTGACGATCGACCACGTCAACCCCGAGGCCGCGTGGCCGCACCTGGACGAGCTCGAAGCTCAGACCCGCGAGTGCGGCCGCGAGCTGGTCGAGCGTCTCGCTTTGGTGCCGGCCTACGCGCGCGACGCCGCGCGCTGGACCGAAGGCACGATGCGCAAGGCGGTGCTTCGCCTGGCCGACAGCGAGGGCTTCGCCCGGCCCGACGCCTGGCTGGCCGGCACCGGCGCGGCGCCGACGCCCGCCGTCGCCGCAGCCGTGGCCGGCGCCGCGCGCAGCGACCCCGCCAAAGCCTCGCGCGAAGTGGCCGCACTGCTGGCGCGCGCGCGCGACGGCCACGAGCTGGACGAAGCCGGCATCGTGCGCCTGTTCGCGGCACGCGACGCCGACTTCCAGGCGGTGGTGCAGGCAGCCGACGCGCTGCGCGCCGAGGTGGTCGGCGACACCGTCACCTTCGTGCGCAACTGCAACATCAACTACACCAACATCTGCCAGCACCGCTGCGGCTTTTGCGCCTTTGCCAAGAGCCGCAGCGCGCACAGCCTGCGCGGCCCGGCCTACAAGCTCGAGGCCGACGAGGTCGCCGAGCGTGCGCTGCAAGCCTGGGCCGACGGCGCCGGCGAGGTCTGCATGCAAGGCGGCATCCATCCGCACTACACCGGGCAGACCTACCTCGACCTGGTGGCTGCGGTGAAGGCCGCGGTGCCCGGCATGCACGTGCACGCGTTCTCGCCGCTGGAAGTGCTGCACGGCGCGCGCACGCTGGGGCTGAGCACCGCGCAGTTCCTGGCGCGGTTGCGCGACGCCGGCCTGGCCACCCTGCCCGGCACCGCGGCCGAGATCCTCGACGACAAGGTCCGTGCGGTGATCTGCCCGGACAAGCTCAGCACCGACGAGTGGCTGCAGGTGATGCGCGACGCGCACGGCGTGGGCATCCGCAGCACCGCGACCATCATGTTCGGCCATGTCGAGCAGCCGCTGCACTGGGCGCGGCATCTGCTGCGCATTCGGCGGCTGCAGGCCGAGACCGGCGGCTTCACCGAGCTGGTGCCGCTGCCCTTCGTGCACATGGAGTCGCCGCTGTGGCACAAGGGCGCGGCGCGTTCCGGGCCGACGCTGCGCGAAGCCGTGCTGATGCACGCGGTGGGCCGGCTGGTGCTGCACCCGCTGATCCCGAACATCCAGACGTCATGGGTCAAGATGGCGCCCGAGGGTGCGGCGTTGTGCCTGCGCGCCGGTGCCAACGACCTGGGCGGCACCTTGATGTACGAGTCGATCACCCGCGCCGCGGGCGGTGTCAACGGCCAACTGCTGGACGAATCGGACATGCGCGGCATCGCCGCCAGCGTCGGGCGTGCGCTGGCCGAGCGCACCACGCTGTACGCGCGCGCTGCCGGGGTTGGCGGCGGCTTGTCGGCGCGGGCCTGCGCCGCATCGGCCACGGCGCCCATGGCGACCGCGACGGCGGCACCAGCGAAGGTTGCGGTCTGACGCGCAGGCTTCGACGATGGCGCACCTGTGCAGCGTCGGGCGGTTTTGGCGCTGCGTGGGCTGGCCAGGCCCCCGACACAGACCGCTGCGGATCGATTCGTACCACGCAGCGCCGGCGCGAGCGCTGCGAAGGCACCCTTTGTCCCTTCCCCGGCATGGGCTGGCGGGCCCGATCGGGGTCGACGCGCGGGCCAGGCACTGGATGAGGTGTGACGCGGCGCCGAGTGCGCGCGTCGCCTGCGCGAAGATCGGCGCGCTCGACCAGTGGGGGGCGAAGTACAGCCGGATGCGCCGGGTGTTTCGGGGCACCACCGCAGTGAACACGTAGCCCAGCGCGGCCGGCAAAGTCTTGTCCAACCGGGCGTGAGCCTGGAGCCGGGCGCAGACCTCGTTGGGCACGACTCACGCTTGATCCATCGCCCAGCGCCCGCTAAGGTGCGGGCGGGTGACAGCGCATGTTCGACGCGTCCAGGCTCTTCATCAGCTATCGCCGCAGCGATGCCGAGCGCACCGCTCGCGCGCTGTGCGAGGCCTTGCGCGCGCGCTTCGGCGCCGAGCGGGTGTTCTTCGACACTTCTGACATCCCCTTTGGCGAGGACTTCCAGCGCCTGGTGCGCGAGCGCATCGACGCCAGTGATGTCGTCATCGCCGTCATCGGTCCGCGCTGGCTGCGCGTGACGAACGACAAGGGGCGCCGGCTGGCGCAGGCCGACGATCCGGTGCGCTTCGAATTGGTCACCGCGCTGCAGTCGAACAAGCGCATCGTGCCGCTGCGGGTCGATGGCGCCGGCGCCCCGGCTGCCGATGAGCTGCCGGAGCCGTTGCGCCAATTGGCACTGCTGAACATGCCCGAGTTGCGCGCCGCCAGCTTCGACATCGACATCAACGAACTGATGCGCCAGCTGCTCGGGCTGCCCCGGCACGACGTCGGACGCGCGGCGCGCTGGGCCGGCGCCGCCAAGGGCGGGCCGCTCGCCATCGTGCTGCTGGCCGCAGCGGTGCTGGCTGCGAGCTTCACCGGACTGTTCGACCTGCTGGGCCTGCACACGCGCTCGCAGCGCTGGCTGCTTTCTGCCGGCGAGTATCGCGGCGAGCGCGCGCCGGTGTTGCTGGTCACGCTCGACGCAGCCAGCGAGGCCGCGCTCGGCCGTGCGTTCTCCGCGGCCAACGCGGCAGCATGGCGTCGTGACCATGCGCGGCTGATCCAGCGCGCGGCGGATGCGGGCGCGAGCGCGATCGCCTTCGACCTGTTCTTCGAAAGTCCGACCGCGGCCGACGCTGAACTGGCCGAGGCCATCGCGCAGGCGCGACGGCGCCAGCCGCCGCTGCAGGTGGTGGTCGGTGCGCGCGCTGGACCTGACGGCGAGCCGCGCCTGGTTCCCGCGCTGCGCGCCGCCGCCGCGTGGGGCTCGCTGTGCCTGACCGATCGCGGCGGCGGCGTGCTGTGGTCGGCTCCGCTGGCGGTGTTGCGGCCGCAGCGCGGCGCCGCGGGTGAACTCGCCAGCGCCGACACGCCGGCGCTGGCGCTGGCTGCGGTGGCGCCCTCGACCTTGCGCGCCGCCGACCTGTCGCGGCGCGAACTGCTGTTCGACGGCCCGCCGCGCGATCCACCGCTGCGCTTCAGCACGGTGGAGCGTCAGCGGGTGGCCTTGCCTGGCTGCACTCTCAGCAGCGCTGGCGATGATCTGGCGATGCTGCGCTTGCGTGTGTCGCGCGAAGGCTTCTGGCGCCAGCCGGCGCGCAGCCTGTCGTATGCCGCAGCGCTCGACGAGCACGACGCTGCGCGTTTTGCAGGCCGCATCGTGCTCGTCGGCGTGACGGCCTTGGGCAGTGGCACGCCCGATGCGCATACCGTGCTCGACGGCCTGCGCCCGCGCAGCGTCTTCGGCGTTGAACTGCAAGCCGACGCGCTGCGGGCACTGGCTGCCGCGCGCGTGCCGCGGCTGCCGACGCTGGATCGGCAACTGGCGACGACGCTGCTGGCGTGCGCGCTCGGCGCGGCGGTCGCCGTCTGGGGCTTCGAGCGCGCCGCCTGGCGGCGCCGCCTGGTGTTGCTCGCGGTGGCCGCGGCATGGACCGCAGCGGCATGGTGGCTGGCGCGGCACGACCTGCTGAGCGACCTCGTCACCGACTTGGTGACGCTGGCGCTGGCGGCGGCGCTGATTCGCGCGGTGCAGATCGTCGTCGTGCTCCTGCGCGCTTTCCGGAGGATTGCGAAATGAACGCGTTCAAGCTTTGGGTTCTGGCCGCGCTGGCGCTGCTGACCGGCTGCAGCGGTGTGCCAACCGGCACATCGGGCGTAGCGTCGATTCACCTGCAAAGCACCGTGCGCGACATGGCGCCGGCAAGCCCGCGCTGGCAGATCGCCGAACCCGAAGCCGCCGGCGTGCGGGTGTGGCGCAATTTCGTGCCGGTGTCACCGTCGCGCGGGATGCAGCTCGAACCCGGCGACGTGGTGCAGACCGCGGCGGGTACGGCCGCCACCATCGTCTTCAGCGGCGGTGCCGGCGGCGGCACGGCGGTGCTCGACGAATCGACCCGCGTGCGGGTCGGCTCGCTCGAGGTGTTCTTCGGACGAATCTTCGCCAACGTGCGCGGGCTGTTTGAAACCACCAGCCAGAACGTCGTCGCCGGCGTCGAAGGCACACAGTTCCTGTTCGAAGTCGGCCGTGATCGCGCCGTCCACGTCGGTGTGGTGCAAGGCGTGGTCGCCTGCCGCACGAAGGACGGCAGCTGGTCGGCGGTGCGCTTGGCGGCGGGCCAGTCGCTGCGCTCGGCGTACCCGAACCGCTCGCCGCCGCAGGTCGGGCAGGCTGATCCACGCGAACTGCGCGACGCTGCCGCATGGGCGGCGGCGGTGTCGAGTGCCGGCGAGGCCGAGCAGCCGGCCTACCGCGAGCCGCAGATCAACTTCGGCATCGGCATCGGCGGGCGCGGGGGCGATGCCCGAGGCGAGCCGCGACCGAAGTCGCAGCCCGACCCCGCCACCGGCAACAAGCCGCAGCAGCTGCAACCGCGGGGCAAGTACTGAGCCAGCGCGGCGCAGGGAATCCTCAGGCCGACCGGCTGCCGAGCGGCTGCAGGTCGGGCTGCTGCGGCAGGCGATCGAGCTGCTGGCCGCCAGGGCACGCGGGCTGGCGCTGACCAAACTCGTGCCGGCCGAGGCGCACACCACCGAGCGTTTCGACACCAAGGAGCGCAGCCGGTCGGTGCGCTGCGGCCCGGCACGGCGCTGTCGAGGTGGGTGTTCCGCCACGTCAATCCCACGCCGGCGTATTGATCTAAATCAAAGTCGCCCAAACAATGGCGATGCCCCGCATCGGCGGGGCCGCAGGCGGCCATGTCGCGGGCCCCGCCATCTGTCGTGCCACCAGGTCCGCATGCGGGAGACCGTGCGATGACCGAGACCAAGCTTCAGGAGTTCATGGGCAGGCTGGTCGGCGACATGGGCGGCGCGGCGATCATGGCCAATGTGATCCTCGGCGACGAGCTGGGGCTGTACCGGTCGATGGCGGACGGGCAGCCGGTGACGCCGGACGAACTCGCCGCGCGCACCGGCTGCCACCCCAGGCTGGTGCGCGAGTGGCTCAACGCCCAGGCGGCCAGTGGTTACGTCGAGCATGAGGCCGGGCGCTTCCGCCTGCCCGAGGAGCAAGCGCTGGCGCTGGCGGTCGAGGACTCGCCGGTGTACGTCGCCGGTGGCGCCAGCGTGCTGTCCAGCATGTTCCTGGACAAGGACAAGCTGGTGGCAGCGATGCGCGGCAATGGCGCCTTGTCCTGGGCCGACCATCACCCTTGCCTGTTTTCGGGTACCGAGCGCTTCTTCCGCCCGGGCTACAAGGCCAACCTGGTCAGCAGCTGGCTGCCGGCACTGGACGGCGTGGTGCCGCGGCTCGAGGCCGGCGCAAAGGTGGCCGATATCGGCTGTGGCCACGGCGCGTCGACCATCGTGATGGCGCAGGCCTATCCGAAATCGCGCTTCCACGGGTTCGACTTCCACCAGCCTTCGATAGACCAGGCGCGCCAGCGCGCGGCCGACGCCGGCGTGGGCGACCGGGTGGAGTTCGCCCCGCGCGACGGCGCGCCAGTTCCCGGGCGACGACTACGACCTGGTCTGCTTCTTCGATTGCCTGCACGACATGGGCGACCCGGTGGGCGCCGCCAAGCGCGCGCATCAGGCTCTCAAGCCTGGCGGAAGCGTGCTGCTGGTGGAGCCCTTCGCCAACGACGAACTCGATCAGAACCTGAACCCGGTCGGACGTCTGTACTACGCAGCGTCCACCTGCATCTGCACCCCGAACTCGCTGTCGCAGGAGGTCGGGCTGGGCTTGGGGGCACAGGCCGGCGAGCGGCGGCTGCGCCACGTCTTCGCCGAGGCAGGCTTCAGCAGCTTTCGGCGCGCTACCGAGACGCCGTTCAACCTCGTGCTCGAGGCACGCAAGTAGCTGCAGGAAAGCCTCAGCCGTGCGGCGGCCGCGGCGCACGCTTGGGCCTGAAAGCCTTGCACACCGCAGTGTCGGTGTCAGGGTAGAGAGCGTCGTCGATCAGGTCGACGCAGCAGTTGCTCGAAAGAGCCGGCCCGGACCACGGCTCGAGGGTTGTGCACTCGGGCGCGGGCTTCGACGCACCCCCGCGCCGCAGCCTGCTGCGGGAGTCGCTCGTCTACCCGCGCGCAGCCGATTCGACGAGGAAGGCGGGCCCCGCGCCCACTTCGATCAACTGCCGGGTTCGGCCAGCACCGCGCCCGGCTGCGGCTGCGCCGCAGCGCGCGGCAGACGCAGGCTGAGCAGCAGCGCCAGCGCCACCAGCGCCGCCAGCACGATGCCGACGTTGCTCAAGGCGGCATCCAGCCCCTCGGCGCTGGCGCGCTGCACCAGATCCTTGGCATCGACGCCGGCCGCAGCCAGCTTGTCGACCACTTCGGCCGGCAACTGCCGCGCGCGCCCACCGGCCGCGGTGGCGAGCTGGTCGAGCGTGGCCGCGTCCAGCCCCAGCGCCGCGGCCTGGCGCTGCAGCGCCTCGCGCGAGCGCAGCGCCAGCGTCACGCCGAATACCGCCAGCGCGGTGGATGAGCCGGTGGGGTTGCCCAGGTCGCGGAACATGCTGAACATGCCGGTGCCGGTGCCCATCTTCTCGGGCGGCACCGCGCCGAAGGCCATCTTCATCACCGCCGGCGAGTTCACGCCCATCGTCAGGCCCAGCACCAGCACCACGGCGATGATCACCCACAGCGGCGTGCGCGCGTCGATCGCCAGCAGCATCAGCACGCCGGCCAGCGTGCCGGCCAGCGCCGCGATGCTGATGGTGCGCGGGTCATAGCGGTCGACCCAGCGCCCGGCGATCGGCGCGCTGACCAGGCCGCCGCCGTACAGGAACAGCGTGACGAAGCCGAACTGCGACGCGCTGCCACCGGGCCGGTTGTTGACGAAGAAGGCCAGCGAATAGACCACGCCGCTGAAGCACAGCATGTGCAGCCAGTAGATCGCCGACGGCAGCGCGAACGCCGGCCGGCGCAGGATCTGCACGTCGACCACCGGCGCGGCGGCCGTCTTGCCATGGCGCCACAGCAGCGCGAGGCTGGCCAAGCCGACGATCACGATGACCCAGGTCAGCGGCGAGCGCGCGCCGAAGTTGGTGGCCCAGGTGGGCAGCGACAGCAGCGCGGCGATGGTCAGGAACAGCAGCACGGCGCCGACGAAGTCGAAGGGTGCGGCCTGCGCCGCCGGCTTGATCTCGGGCACCAGCAGCCGCACCGGCAGCAGGCCGATCAGCGCCAGCGCGCCGCTGATCCAGTACACGCTGGGCCAGCCGAAGCGGTCGATCAGCAGCCCGCCGAGCAGCCCGCCGCTGGTGGCGCCGAAGGTCATGGTCGCGGTCAGGATGCCCAGCGCCATGCCGCGGCGCTCCTGCGGGAACAGGTAGGTGACGTAGGCGAACACGCTGGGCAGGATGCAGGCCACACCGAAGCCCTGCACGAAGCGCGCGGCGATGAACACCGTGAAGCTGGGCGCGAAGGCGGCGGCGAATTCGGACGCGGCAAAGATCACCAGGCCGAAGCTGAGCACCTTGCGCCGCCCGTTCAGATCACCGTAGCGCCCCATGATCGGCGCCAGCACGGTCAGCCCGAGAAAGTAGAACACCAGGATCAGCGCCGCCAGCGTCACCGGGATACCGAAGTGGCGCGTGATGCTGGGCAGTGCCGGCGCCTGGAAGGCCGCGGCCTCGATCGTGATGAAGGTGCCGAACAGCAGCGCGGTGTAGATGGTCCAGGGGTTGCGCGTGCTGGTGCCCGTGCTCGTGGTCAAGAGGCCTTCTCCTGCACTGGCGCCGGCGTTGACGCATCGGGCAGCGCCTCGGCCACCAACTCGGCGATGTCGAAAACACGGCGCGGGCCGTCGCTGGGCACGCTGGACTGCAGCATCAGCAGACAAAACGAGCACGAGGTGGCGATCTTCTTCGCCCCGGTGTCCAGCGCTTCCTTGGTGCGCACGTCGTTGATGCGCTGGGTGCCGGGTTTGCTGCGCGCCCAGTAGTTGCACCCGCCCGCGCCGCAGCACATGCTGTCCTTGCGGTTGCGCGGCATCTCGATCAGGCTGCCGATCGACTCGAGCACGCGGCGCGGCTCGTCGACGATGTCGTTGTGCCGCGCCAGATAGCACGGATCGTGGAAGGTGATCGACTCGGCCGCGTCGCGCGCCACCTGCAGCCGGCCGTCGGCGATCAACTGCTCGATCAGCACCGAGTGCGGCGTCGTCTGCCAGTCAGCGCCCAGCTCGGGGTAGTAGCGGTCGAAGCTGTTGAAGCAGTGCGCGCACAGCGTGATCACCTTCTGGATCTTGCGCTCCTGGAAGGCCTCGATGTTGTCGCGCGCCATGTCGACGAACTGCATCTCGTTGCCGCCCATCTTGGCCGGGTCGCCGGTGCAGCGCGCTTCGCCCAGGATGCCGAAGGACACGCCGGCGGCATTGAGGATGCGCACCATCGCGCGCGCCACCTGCTGCGCGCTTTCCTCGTAGCGCACCGCGCAGCCGATCCACAGCAGGTATTCGGTGGTGCCGGCCTCGAACAGCGGCACGTCCAGGCCCTTGTGCCAGTCGTCGGGGTTGGCCGCGGTGCCGACGAAGGCGTGGCCGCGCGACTCGAGGTTGCGGTTCATCGCCGCCAGCGTGTCGGGCATCTCCGAGCGTTCCAGCACCAGATGGCGGCGGAACTCGAGGATGGCCTCGGCCGGGCTGTTGCTGACCGGGCATGCCTCGACGCAGGCGGCGCAGGTGGTGCAGTCGAAGATCGCCTCGGCGCCGATGTCGTCGATCAGCTGCGCGTCGTCGGCGCGGCCTTCGCGCAGGTAGGCCGCGCCGGTCATCATCACCTGCTTGGGCGACAGCGCCTTGCCGGTCTGCGCCGCCGGGCAGACCTCGTGGCAGCGGCCGCAGCCCACACACGCCTCGAAGTCGAGCAGCACCTTGCCCTGGAAGTCGGCCAGCTTGGCCGCGCCGAGCACGGCGTTGTCGTCGTCGAAGTCGATCGGCGGCATCTGGATGCCCGAGCGGCGCCGCGCCAGCGCCGAGTTGGCCGGCCCGACCAGCAGGTGCGACATCGGCGTCCAGCCGATCAGCGCGATGAAGGCCAGGCCGAGCAGGCCGTGGCCCCACCACATCAGCATGTTGCCGGTGCCCAGCGCGGCCACGTCCATGCCCGACAGCAAGCGCCCCAGCGCCGCGCCCAGGAACTCGCCGCCGCGGTTCTGCCCGGGGATCGCCAGGCGGAAGGCCTCGGTGACGAAGCCGGCGACGATCGTGGCCAGCAGCAGCGCTTCCATCGGCGTGAAGCCGCGGCGCTCGCCGCCGACCAGCAGCCGCGGCAGCCTGGAGGCGCGGCGCACCAGGAAGAAGGCCGCGCCCAGCAGCATCGCGATGCCGGCGAACTCGCGGCCCCAGCGCGTCAGCCAGCTGACCCAGGCGGCGTCGTAGACATCGACGCCGAACAGCTCCAAGCCATAAGCGGCATGGCCGAGGATGGCGACGATGGCGCCGAAGAACAGCAGCGCGTGCGCGGTGCCGGCCACCGGGCGCTTCCACAAGCGCTCGGTGAAGACCGCGCGCTGCACGAAGGCCTTGGCGTTGAAGGGCCGGCCCAGCGCCAGCGGCTGGGCGTCGGGGTCGGACGCGGCGTTGCCTTCATCGTCCTTAGCACCTTCACCCTCTTCAGCCGCCCCACCGGGTGTGGCGCGGCCGGCGGCGATGCGCGCAAGGCGGCGGCGCAGGCCCAGCGCCAGGCCGGCCAGCGCGCCGACGATCAGCAGCCCGAGCAGGGCATAGCTGAGGGCGGAGGGCGAATACATCGATGCAGCGGGGTCGGTGAAGGGCGCGAGGCGCCGGGCCCAGCGCCGCGCTCGCGCGCGGCGGCGAAGGCTCGGTCAGCGCTTGAGGATAGCCGCAGTGGCGTTGCCGCCCAGGCCGTTGGTCTGCGCCAGCCCGACGCGCGCATTGGGCACCTGGCGCGCGCCGGCCTGGCCGCGCAGCTGCCAGGTCAGCTCGGCGATCTGGAATACGCCCATCGCGGTGGTGGCCTCGCCGAAGGAGACGAAGCCGCCCGAGGGGTTGATCGGCATGCGCCCGGTGGGCGTGGTCTGGCCGGCTTCGAGCAGCCGCTCGGCTTCGCCCACGTCGCACAGCCCCCATTCCTCGGGGAAGGCCAGCTCGTAGTAGCAGGTGTTGTCCTGCAGCTCGGTGAAGCTCAGCTCGCGCGGGCCGATGCCCGACTGTTCGAAGGCGCGCATCACCGCGGCCTTGGCTTCGGTGTGGAACCCATGCCCGGCCGCCACCGGGCCGGCCAGACTGCGCGGCAGCGCGTCGTCGAAGCCGATGGTGGCCACCGTGCTGGCCGCAACCGTCACCGGCTGGGTGGTGAAGCGCCGCGCCGTCGCGCCCGAGCAGATCACTGCGGCGGCAGCGCCGTTGGACACCGGGCAGATCTCGAACAGCCGCAGCGGGTCGCTCACGTACGGAGAAGCCAGCACCTCTTGCAGGCTGACTTCGCTGCGAAAACGCGCGTAAGGGTTGCCCACCGCGTTCTTGCGCGCCTTGACCGTGACCTTGGCGAACTGTTCTTCGGTGGTGCCGTGCTCGTGCATGCGCCGGCGTGCCAGCGCGGCCCAGAACGCCGGGCCGGGCATGCCGACGCAGCGCTGGCGCAGGTATTCGGGGTCGTTGGGGTCGGCCACGCCGCTGGTCTGGATCATGCCCTTGGGCATGACCTCGCCGCCGACCACCAGCACCATGTCGTGCAGCCCGCCGGCCACCAGCGAATAACCGATGTTGAAGGCGTTGCCGCCGGCCGAGCAGCCGGCCGACAGGTTGTAGACCGGGATGCCGGTATTGCCGAAGTCCTCGACGACGTCGTTGCCGTTCAGGCCCCAGCCCTTGCCGCCGGAAAAGCGCGAACTCGCCGCCGCCACCGCCTGGATCTGGCGCCACGACACGCCGGCATCGTGCAGCGCAGCTTCGACCGCGCTGCGGCACAGCTCGGTCACCGACTTGTGGCCGACGACCGCATCGCCGGTCTTGCCGAAGCGGTGCATGCCCACACCGAGAACCACGACTTCCTGCATGGAGGTCACCCTTTCAGTTAGTCCGCCGCACTTCGCGCGGCCCGCGATGTATGAAACGGCCAACAGCCTTCACCGCAGAGGAACGGAGTGACACAGAGGTACGCAGAGTTGAAACTGAACTCCTCTGCGCAAACTCTGCGTCCTCCATTCCTCTGCGGTGAATGCATTCGAATTGCACTTCAGATGCGCTTGAACTTCCACGAGGTCACGGCCTTGCCGTCCTCGTGGAACAACGGGGCGACGACCAGCTCGACGCGGCAGCCCACGTCTACCTCGCCGACGCCGTCGACCATCTGGCCGACCACGCGCAACCCGGCGTCGAGGTCGACCACGCCGATGACGTAGGGCTTGAACGGCTCGTCGTAGCGGTGCGGCGGCGGCGGCGCGAAGTTGGCCACCGAATAACTCCACAAGGTGCCCTGGCCGCCGAAGCGGCAGGGCTGCAGATCCGACGCGGCGCAATCGGGGTTGCGGCAGTGTGACGGCGCCGGAAAGTACGGTGTGCCGCAGCCGCGGCAACGCGCGCCCAGCAGCGCGGCGCCGCCGTCTTCGGTGCCCCCCTCGGTAAACAGCCCCGGCACGCAGGCTTCGCGCACGGCAGCCATGCTCAGCCCCTTGCCGCGCGGATCAGCTCGGGCAGCAGCTCCACGCAGTCGCCGACCACGCCGTAGCGCGCGTAGCGGAAGATCGACGCGTCGGGGTCCTTGTTGATCGCGATGATGGTCTTGGCCGCCGAGCAGCCGGCCATGTGCTGGCTGGCACCCGAGATGCCCACCGCCACGTACAGCCCCGGACGCGTGATCTTGCCGGTCAGGCCCACCTGGCGCGACGAGTCGATCCAGCCGTCGTCGACGATGGCGCGCGAGCCGCCCCACATGCCGCCCAGCGCATCGGCCATCTGCTTGACCAGCTCGAAGTTCTCCTTCTTGCCCAGGCCGCGGCCGCCGGAGACGATGACTTCCGCGTCCTCCAGCCGCTGGCCCTGCGCCACCGGCGCCGACACCACTTCGAAGCCGGCGCGCGCGGCACCGGCTTCGACGCTGACGCGCTGCGTGCTCACCGCCACCGGCGTGGCCAGCGGGGCATCGTGCAGCGTCGTCGTCACCACCGACACCACGTTGCGCGGCGCCTTCAGCTCGTACTCCACCTGCGTGTCGCCACCATACGCGCTGGCCTGCGCCAGCAGCCCGGCGCCGCCGGGTTGCAGCTCGAAGACGTTGGCCACCACCGCCGCGCCAATGCGCGCGGCCAGGCGCGGCGCCACCGCACGCGCCAGCACCGTCTGGTTGACCAGGACGGTGTCGGCCGGGTGCTGCGCGCAGTAGGCGGCGAAGACCGCCACCAGCGCATCGGCGCCCTTGGGTGCGGCGTCGAGCACATCGAGCCGCTGCACGCCGTGGCTGGCCGCCAGCGGCGCGGCCGCGGCTTCGAGCGCGGCCGGGACGGCCCAGCGCAGTTCGGCGCTCTGGGCCGCGGCCAGCCGCGAGGCCAGCGTCAGCGCTTCGGCGGTGCCCCCTTCGAGGGTGTCGCCCCAGGACAGCAAGACGATCGTCATTGTTCGCGCTCCTTGAATTCTTGCGGCTGTTCTATCGGCTATCGGGCCTCGGCGCGGCGCGATCGCGCGGTGTGCCGGGCACGGTGAAAGTCTATTGAGCCACCCCGCCGCCAAGGCAATGCAGGCGAGTCGTTCCGGGCCATTGCCATATCAATGACGGACAGCGCCGCCGCGCGTTCTTCACCGCAAATCAGCTGTCCCGATCTGCGATGACTGAGGCCAGATCCGCACCCCTTGCCGCGGCCGCGCGCAAAGGCCGCTGGCTAGACTGGCCCGAACCCAAGGCAGCACCGCTCGGTGCGTGCCGCGGCGCAGGCGCAGCGGCACCACGAGCCCCCATCGAGGACAAGCATGGACTTCGAGTTTTCGCCCCGCGAACAAGACTTCTTGCGCGAGGTCGACCAGTTCCTGAAGGAGCACCACGACCCCAAGGTCATGGACGTCACCCGCGAGAACATGGCGCAGGTGTGCGACACGCCCGAGCGCCGTGCCTTCATGAAAAAGCTCGCCGCACGCGGCTGGCTGGGCATCACCTGGCCCAAGGCGGTGGGCGGGCAGGATGGCGAAGGCTTCTACGAGTTCTTGCTCAACGAGAAGCTGTCGTCGGTGGGCGCGCCGCAGATCGGCAAGGGCGTGGGCATCATCGGCAAGACGCTGATCCGCGTCGGCAACGCCAAGCTCAAGGCCGAGTTCCTGCCGAAGATCCTCGACGCGTCGGTGGAGTTTGCGGTCGGCTATTCGGAGCCCAGCGCCGGTTCGGACTCGGCGGCGATGAAGCTCAAGGCCGAGCGCCGCGGCGACAGCTGGGTGCTGAATGGCCAAAAGGTGTTCACCACCTCGGCGCACTTCGCCGACTGGTACTGGGTGGGCGCACGCACCGACCCGCAAGCACCCAAGCACCACGGCATCTCGCTGTTCCTGGTGCGCATGGACGACCCGGGGCTGACGATCCAGCCGATGTACACCATGGGCAACGAGCGCACCAACGCGGTGTTCTTCGACAACGTGGTGGTGCACGACGACTACCGCGTCGGCGAGCTGAACAAGGGCTTCCAGTACATCGCCGAGGCGCTGGACATCGAGCGCTTCTCGATGTTCACCTTCGCGCCGATCCGCGGCCGCATGGAGCTGCTGTGCGACTACGTGCGCAGCGCCAAGCGCGACGGCAAGCCGCTGCGCGACGACCCGGTGATCCGCCAGCGCATCGCGCAGCTGGCCACCGAATGCGAGGTCGCGCGGCTGCTGGGCATCAAGTTCGTCGACGCCGCGCTCAACAGCAGCAAGACGCCCACCGTCGAGGCGTCCGAATACAAGCTGTACGCCACCGAGCTGTCGCGCCGCATCGCCGACGCCACGATGGACATCGTCGGCCCCGGTGCGCAGCTGGCGCTGGGCACCGAGGACGCACCGCTGCGCGGGCGCGCCGAGAGCTGCTACACCTACACCGTGATCGACACCATCGGCGGCGGCTCGTCGGAGGTGCAGCGCAACATCATCGCCAAGCGCAAGCTCGATCTGCCGAAGAACTTCTGATCGGCGACCAGGCAGCGGCATGTCATCGCTACAAGACCTCGTCGTGCTCGACCTGGCCAGCGTCGGCCCGGCGGCGCGCGCGTCGCGCATCCTGGCCGACTTCGGGCTGCAGGTGATCAAGGTCGCGCCGGTTCAGGCGCACAAGGCCAAGCAGACCGACCCGGTGTTCCACGCCTACGGTGCCGGGCGCGGCACGCAGCGGCTGCAGGTGGACCTGAAGTCCGATCACGGCCGCGCGCTGCTGCAGCGCGTGGCGGCAAAGGCCGACGTGCTGATCGAGAGCTACCGCCCCGGTGTGGCCGCGCGGCTGGGCATGGGCTGGGACGAACTGCACGCGATCAACCCGCGGCTGGTGGTCTGCTCGACCAGCGGCTACGGGCAGGACGGCCCCTACGCGCAGTGGGTCGGCCACGACATCAACTACCAGGCGCTCAGCGGCTACCTGGACTGCAGTGCGCGCGACGCCGACGGCAACCCCGCCCTGCCCGGCGCGACCATCGCCGACGGCGCGGGCGGCGGCATGCATGCGGCGATGTCGATCCTGGCCGCGCTGCTCGAGCGCGGCAGCACCGGCCAAGGCAAATACCTCGACGTCGCGGTGGCCGACGGCATGCTCAACCTGATGTCGCTGTACCTGGACCAGTACCTGGCCACCGGCGAACAGACACGTCCTGGCTCGGGCGTGCTCACCGGCAAATACGCGTGGTATGGCATCTACGCCACGCGCGACGGCAAGCACCTGAGCGTGGGCGCGATCGAGCCGCACTTCTTCCGCAAGCTGTGCCAGCTGCTGGGGTTGGAGCAGTTCGCGCAAGCGCAGTACGACGCCGGCGCGCAGGACGCGATGCGCGCCGCGTTCAAGGCCGCATTCGCCAGCGACGACCGCGACGCCTGGGTCGAGCGCCTGGCCGCACACGACACCTGCGTCGCGCCGGTGCTGTCGGTGGCCGAGGTCTGCGCCGACGCGCACCTGCGCCAGCGCGGCAGCTTCGTCGAAGCGATCCACCCCGAGCGCGGCCGCTTCGAGCAACTGGCGCCGCTGCTGGCGGGCTGCGATCGAGCCGGCCCGGCGCACCAGGTCGCGCCACCTGGCCACACCGACAGCGACGCCATCCTGAAACGCGTCGGCGTCAGTGACGACGAGATCGCCGCCGCGCGGCGCGAAGGCTGCATCGAATGAGCACCGCGCTGCTGCCCGAACTGCCCGAGGCGGTGCGCGCCCTGATCGGCGTGCCGATGTACGAGGAGCGCAGCGAGTTCGCGATCGAGCTCGGCTACGTCTTCAACACCTGCGCCGCGGTGCAAAACGGCAACCCGCTGTACTGGCAGCCCGAGGTCGCTGCCGCGCTGACCGGCGGGCCGATCACGCCGCCGACGATGATGTCGGTGTGGTTTCGCCCGCACCACTGGACGCCCGGCGCCAGCGGCGAGCGCAAGGCGATGCAATTGCACTTCGACCTGAAGGAGCAGCTCGGCCTGCCCGAGGCGGTGGTGGTCAAGCACGAGTCGGTGTTCGGCGAGCCGGTGCGCCCCGGCGATGTGCTGAGCACCCGCCAGATCGTGCAGTCGATCGGCGAGCCCAAGCAGACCAAGGTCGGCATCGGGCGCTTCTGGACCATCGACGTGCGCGCCAGCAACCAGCACGGCGACTGGGTCGGCACCGAGAGCTACAGCTTCCTCGGCTACAAGAGACCGCCGCAATGACCGCGCCGACAACCCCGCCACGGCTGCTGGCCGGCGACATCGAAGCCGGCATGCAACTGCCAACGCTGGTGCATGCCGTCAGCGCCACCACCGTGGTGCTGGGCGCGTTGGCCAGCCGCGACTGGCGGCCGATGCACCACGACAAGGACTTCGCGGTGCAGCGCAACGGCATGAAGGACATCTTCATCAACACGCCGAACAACGCCGCCTGGTTCGAGCGCTACATCACCGACTGGACCGGGCCGCACGGCCGCCTGGGCCGGCTGACGTTCCAGATGAAAACGCCGGTGTTCCCCGGCGACGAGATGCGCTTTTCGGGCGTGGTCACTGCGGTGTCGCGCGACGACAGCGGCTGCCACTGGGTCGAGATCGAGCTGGGCATCTACGTCGGCGACCAGCTCAAGACCCCGGGCACGGCGCGGGTCGCGATCCCGGCCGACGCCCACGACAACCCCTGGCAGCGGCGCGGCGAGCGCTGGAAACCCTGATCGCGCCCAGCGCCGCCATCCCGCCATTCGACTGCCTTTCGATTCACCCATTCGAGCCAAAGAACCGCCATGGACCTGAAGTTCACCGACGAGCAGAACATGCTGCGCGACATGACCCGCAACCTGTGCACCGACCACAGCAGCGTGGCGCTGGTGCGGCAGATGGAGAACGACACGGTCGGCCTGCCCGCCGGGTTGTGGCAGCAGATGAGCCAGACCGGCCTGACCGGCATCCGCGTGCCCGAGCAATACGGCGGCATGGGCATGGGCCTGCTCGATGCGGCGGTGGTGTTCGAGCAGCTCGGCCGCCACCTGGCGCCGGGGCCGCTGTTCGCCAGCTCGATCATGAGTGCCGGCGCGCTGGTGCACGGCGGCGCCGCGTTTGCCGAGCTGCTGGGCTCGATCGCCAGCGGCCAGACCATCGTCGTGCCGGCCTGGCTCGAACCCGATGGCGGCTTCGGGCCGCAAGGCGTGCAGCTGGCGGCGCAGCGCAGCGGCGACGGCTATGTGCTCAGCGGCGTCAAGCGCCACGTGTTCGACGCCAAGGCGGCGCACAAGCTGCTGGTGCTGGCGCGCACCGGAGCGGCCGACGACGCGCTGACGCTGCTGCTGGTGGACGCCGACGCCGCGGGCCTGGCCTACGAGCAGCAGCGCAGCATGGCATCCGACACCCAGTACCGCATCAGCTTCGACCAGGTGCGCGTGCCGCTGGCCGCGCGCGTCGGCGACGAGCACGGCGGTTGGCGCATCTGGGACGCGGTGATGCGCGAGGGCCTGGTGCTGCTGGCCGCCTACGCCGCCGGCGGCGCCGAGCGCGCGCTCGAGATCACGGTGCAGTACTCGAAGGACCGTGAGCAGTTCGGCAAGCCGATCGGCGCCTTCCAGGCGCTGGCGCACGACATGGCCAACGCCAGCCCGGTGGTCGAAGGCGCCAAGGTGCTGGTGTACGAGGCCGCCTGGGCGCACGACAACGGCAAGGGGCGACCGCGGCTGGCGCCGATGGCCAAGCTGTTCGCCTGCAACGCCTTCCGCGACGTGACGCACATGGCGCAGCAGGTGCACGGCGGCATCGGCTTCACGCTGGACTACGACATCCAGCTGTACTACCGCCGCGCCAAGCAGCTGCAGCTGAACTGGTGGGATGCGCGCTACCTCGAGGGCCTGGTCGCGGCCGAGGTGCTCGACAGCGCCGGGCGCAGCATTCCCGACCCCTTCACCGTCTGACGTCGCGCGGCACCGGCACGACCCGACATGGCCAAGGCCAACCCGCGCTACGGCAACGGCGTGTTCAGGCGCCGCATCCGGCTGTGCGCCGCTGACGGCCTGGTGACGGTCGAACTCGAAGACGGCAACCACGGCTTCAGGCTGCGGCTGCGCCACGATGGCAGCGTTGTCCGCGGCGTCGAGGCCGACACCATCCGCCACCCCTTCGGCACCTGCCCCGAGGCGGTCGTGCCGCTGCGCGAGTTCGTCGGCCACCGGCTGGCCGACGGCAGCAAGGCGCTGCGCGCGCGGCTGGACCCCGGCGCGCACTGCACGCACCTGTTCGACATGGCGATGCTGGCCACCGAGCATGCGGCGCAGGGCGCCAGCGGCCGCGTCGTCGACTACGAGATGGCGGTGCACGACGAAGCCGCCGGTATCACGCGCGCCGAGCTGCGGCGCGACGGCGCAGCGCTGCACCGCTGGGACATCCAGGCGCACCGCATCGTCGCGCCGGCCGAACACCAGGGCCAGCCGCTGATGCGCGGCTTTCACGCCTGGGCCTCGGCCGCCTTCGCCGGGCCCGAGCTCGAAGCCGCCGCCGCCTTGCAGCGCGCGTACTTCGTCGCGCAAAGCCGCCGCTTCGACTTCGAGCCGCCCGAGGCCAACCCCGGCAGCGCCGACGGCATGCCGCACGGCAGCTGCTACTCGTACAACCGCGGCGTGGTCGAGCGCGCGTTTCGCAGCGCCGGCACGGTGCGCGACTTCACCCACACCCCGGAAAAGCTGCTGCGCTTCGAGCGCGATGCCGCAAGGAACCCGCATGGCTGACACACGCGCGACTTCACCCGCCGGCGCGCTCGCCGGGCTGCGCGTGATCGACTTCGGCCAGATGGTGTCGGCGCCGCACTGCGCGCGGCTGTTCGCCGACTTCGGCGCCGAAGTGATCAAGGTCGAGCCCCTCACGGGCGACGCCGCGCGACACAGCGGCCCGTACCCCGGCGACCTGGCCGACGCCGAAAAGAGCGGCTTGTTCTTCTTCCACAACACCGACAAGCTCGGCGTCACCTGTGACGTCAGCCAGGCCGAAGGCCGCGCGCTGCTGCTCGAGCTGGTCAAGCGCGCCGACGCGCTGATCGAGAACAACCTGCCGGCGCAGATGCGCCAGTGGGGCCTGAGCCACGACGAGCTCGCCGCGGTCAACCCCGATCTGGTGACGATCTCGATCACCCCCTTCGGCCAGACCGGCCCCTACAGCGAGTGGCTGGGCAGCGACCTCAACGCCTACCACTTGAGCGGCGCCAGCGCGCGCTACTGCGGCCGCCCGGGCGAGGCGCCGCTGGAGCACGGCACCTTCTCGGCCGACTACTTCGGCTCGGTCAGCGCCGCCGCCTGGGGGCTGGCCGCGATCTACGGCCGCGCGCTGGTCGGCGGCGGCCAGCACATCGACGTGTCGTGCGCCGAGGCCATCGCCGCGGCCTTCGTCGGCGGCCAGAACATCGGCCTGCTGGCGCAGGACAAACGCTTCGATTCGCGCACCGGCGTGGGCATGCCGCTGGGCGCGCCGGCCACCATCCTGCCGTGCCGCGACGGGCACGTGTGGATGCTGGCGCTCGAGCCGGGGCAGTGGAAGGGGCTGTGCAAGGTGATGGGCGACCCCGAGTGGGCCACGCTGGACATCTTCGACGACATGTACTCGCGCGCGCAAAACGCCGACGTGATCTACGAGTTCATCCGCGAGTGGACGCTCGAGCACGACAAGATGGAGATCATGGCCAAGTGCCAGGCCGCCGGCTGCCCGGTAAGCGCGGTGTTCACCATCGAAGAAGCGGTGCGCCACCCGCACCTGCACGCGCGCAACTACTTCGTCGACGTCGAGCACCCGGCGCTGGGCACGCTGCAGTGCCTGGGCGCACCGTTTCGCCTGCCCGCCAGCCCGGGCGGGGCCAGGCGGGGTGCGCCGCTGCTGGGCCAGCACAACGACGCGGTGTGGGGCGGCCTGCTCGGCAAGCCGGCGGCCGAACTGCAACGGCTGCGCGCGCAGCGCGTGATCTGAAAGCGACGCGAGTATCGCCATGGCCACACCGCTTCCGCTGCAAGGCATCCGCGTCATCAACTTCGGCTGGGTCTGGGCTGGCCCGGTGGTTGGCCAGACGCTGGGTTTCCTCGGCGCCGAGGTGCTGAAGATCGAATCGCGCGCGCGCATCGACATGACGCGCAACCTGCCGCCGTTCGCCGAAGGCATCGTCGACCCGAACCGCAGCCTGTCCAACCACGCCTGCTGGGCCGGCAACGGCTCGGTCACGCTCGACCTGAAGCAGCCCGAGGGCCGCGCGCTGGCGCTGCGGCTGATCGCCGAATCCGACGTGGTGATCGAGAACTTCGGCCCTGGCGTGATCGAGCGGCTGGGCTTCGGCTACGAGGCGCTGCGCGCGGTCAAGCCCGACATCATCCTGTTCTCGATGCCGGCGGCCGGGCTGTCGGGGCCGCTCGAACACGTGCGCACCTATGGCCTGAGCTTGACCTCGCTCACGGGGCTGGACAGCCTGGTCGGCTACAAGGGCGAGAGCCCGCTGCCCGTGGAAAACGCCTTCTCCGACCCCTTCGCCGGCATCTTCGGCGCCTTCGCCATCCTGGCCGCGCTGAACCACCGCCGCAACACCGGCGAAGGCCAGCACATCGAGTTCTCGCAGCAAGAAGCGGTGATGCAGATGGTCGGCCCGGCCTACATGGACTACCTGTTCAACGCGCGCTCGGGCGCACCCAAGGGCAACGAGCACCCGACCGCGGCCGCCGCGCCGCACGGCGTGTTCCCGTGCAGCGGCGACGACCGCTGGATCAGCATCGCGGTGGACAGCGACGCGATGTGGCAAGCGCTGGTGGCGGCGATGGGCGCACCCGCATGGGCCAGCGATGCGGCGCTGGCCACGCAGGCCGGGCGCATCGCCGCGGTCGACCGCGTGCACGCCCAGCTCAGCGAATGGACGCGCGGCTTCGACGACCGCGAGCTGGCCGCCACGCTGCAGCGCGCCGGCGTGGCCGCAGCACCGGTGCTGAACATCGGCGACCTGCTCGACGACCCGCACTACAAGGCGCGCGACACCTTCATCGAAGTCCAGCACCCGCTGGGCTTCAAGGAAACCATCTACGGCAGCTACGTGAAGATGAGCCGCTGCGAAGCCGCGGTGCGCCCCGGCCCGGCGCTGGGCGCCGCCAACGAGCGCGCGCTGCGCGGCATCCTGAAGCTGTCCGACGACGAGATCCGCCGCCTCGAACAAAGCCGGATCGTGTACTGACGCTTGGCCGCCGCCCTTTTCTTGAAGACCCCTGCACCCCCATCCCGACCCACGCACCGAGGCACGACGATGAAATTCGCACTCGCAACGCCCGCGCTCAACACCTACCCAGCCGGCATGGCGCCGTGGGAGCCCAAGGCCGGCGGCGCCGAAGTCCTGCGCTACGCGCGCAAGGCCGATTCGCTCAGCTGGGACTGGCTGACGCTGCCCGAGCACGTGGTCATGCCCACCGAAATGAAAGAGGTGATGGGGCCGCGCTGGGCTGAAAGCGCGGCCGCCGCGGCCACGCTGATGGGCGCGACGCAGCGCATCCACATGCTGACCTACGTGATGCCGCTGCCCTACCGCCACCCGCTGATCCTGGCCAAGCAGATCGCGACCATGGAGTTCTTAGCCGGCGGGCGCTTCACGCTGGGCACCGCGGTCGGCCACATCGAGCGCGAGTTCGAGGCGCTGGGCGTGCCGTTTGAAAAGCGCGGCGCGATGACCGACGAGTACCTGCGCGCGCTCAAGGAAATCTGGACCTCGGACAACCCGACCTTCGAAGGCCAGTTCGTGCGCTTCAAGGACATCACGGTCGAGCCCAAGCCGGTGCAAAAACCGCATCCGCCGATCTTCATCGGCGGCAACTCCAAGGCCGCGATGAAGCGCGCGGCGATGCTCGGCGACGGCTGGATCCCGTGGCTGGTGACCGCCGAGGATCTGCCCGGCTGCATCGAGTACATGAAGAGCCTGCCGGGCTTCCAGGAAAAGCACGAGGCCGGCCGCTTCGAGATCCTGGTCACCACCACCGCCTACCAGGTGGACGACCGCTCGCACTCCGAGAAGACGCGCACCCAGATCGCCGGCGACCGCGACACCGTGTTGCGCGAGGTCGAGGCGCTGAAAAAGGCCGGCGCCACCTCGGTGCAGGTGATGCCGCCGCGGGTCGAGACCTTCGAGCAGTGCCTGGAATGGATCGAGTGGTACGACCACGAGATCATTCCGCGCTTTCGCTGACGACTCGCCAAAGAACCGCGGCAATCACCGCCATCGACGACTTCAAGCCCACGGCCCACACACCATGACCGCAGACCTGCGCTACCTGCAGTTTCGAACCGAGGACAACGTCGGGATCATCACGCTGAACCGCCCGGAAAAGCTCAACGCGCTGAGCTGGGAGCTGGCCGAGGAGCTGGCCGGGTTGCTGCGCGAGCTGCGCTACGACGACGAGGTGCGCTGCGTGCTGCTGCACGGCGCCGGGCGGTCGTTTTGCGCCGGCGGCGATATCGACTGGATCGGCGGCGACAGCGACCGGCCGATGCCTGGCACCTCTGACGCCAGCCGGCCGATTCCGCGCTCGCAGCGCAAGACGCCGGGCGGCCCGTTCATGGACGTCACGCGCCAGATGGTGGCGCTGGACAAGCCGATCATTGCCGCGCTGCATGGTCATGCGGTGGGCGCCGGGCTGGCCTACGCGATGGTGTGCGACCGCCGCTTCGGCGACGCCAGCCTGAAGATGTCGGCGATCTTCACCAACGTCGGCGTCGCGCCCGACTGCGGGCTGTCGTGGTTCCTGCCGCGCGTGGTCGGGCTGCCGACCGCGCTGATGCTGGTCGAGACCGGCAAGATCTTCAAGGCCGACGATTGCAAGGCGCTCGGGCTGATCGACGAGCTGGTGCCCGAGGGCAAGAGCTTCGAGGCCGCCTTCGACTACGCGCGCACCTTGGCGCAGCGCGCCAGCGTGGCGGTGGACATGGCGCGCCACATGATCCTGATGGGGCAGACCGCCACGCTCGAGCAGATGCTCGACTACGAAGGCATCGCCGGCGTGATCGTGGCCTCCACCTTGGATGCCAAGGAGGGCACGCAGTCCTTCCTGGAAAAGCGCAAGCCGGTGTACCGCGGCATCTGATCACCCAACCTGCATGGAGGCAGCACCATGAACGGCATTCTCGAACCGCGGCGCGCGGCAGCACCCACGGCAGCGGCGGCGGTGGCGTCATCGCTGGCGTCGGCCTTGGCCAGGCAACCCGACGACGACGCGCTGCGCCGCGACGTGCAGGCGCTGCTCGACATCGAGGCGATCAAGCGGCTCAAGCACGCCTACTTCCGCGGCCTGGACAGCGCCAACCTCGAGCTGCTGGCCACGCTGTTCCACCCCGAGGTGCAGGTGCACTTCGTCGGCGGCGACTACGAGTGGCGGCTTGACGGGCGCGAGCAGTACGTCGAGACCATCGCCGCCAACTTCCACGCCAACGTCGTGGCACAGCACACCGGCAACCACCCCGAGATCACGCTGCTGTCGGCTACCGAAGCCGAAGGCATCTGGTACCTGCACGACGACTTCTACGACATGGCCAAGATGCTGTTCACCACCGGCTCGGCCTTCTATCACGACCGCTACGAGAAGGTCGACGGCCGCTGGCTGATCCGCAGCACGCGCTACGAGCGCCACTACGAGCTGGTCACGCCGATGAAGCAGGTGCCCAACTTCACCGTGCGCTACCTGGCCCGCCACGGCCGCGCGGCACCCCAGGCTTGAGGCAGCATCGCGGCTTTCGCGGCGAGCGCTGCGCACCCGCCCACGAGGACGACGCATGAAACCGGCTCCGTTCGACTACCACGCCCCCGCCACGCTCGACGAGGCGATCGCGCTGCTGGCGCGCCTCGACGACGAAGGGCGCGATGCCAAGATCCTGGCCGGCGGCCAAAGCCTGATGCCGATGCTGGCGCTGCGCGTGGCACGCCCCGAGGTGCTGGTCGACCTGCGCAAGCTGGCGGCGCTGGACTTCATCCGCGACGAGGGCTCGCACATCGCGATCGGCGCGATGACGAGCAAGCAGGCCGCCGCCGAGTCGGCGCTGCTGCGCGCCAAGCAGCCGCTGTTCCATGCCGCGACCGAGCTGATCGGCCACATCCAGATCCGCAACCGCGGCAGCGTCGGCGGCTCGTTCGCGCACGCCGATCCGGCCTCGGAGTACCCGGCGGTGGCGCTGGCGCTGGACATCGAGTTCGTGGCGCAAGGCCCCGGCGGCCGGCGCACGATCGCCGCGGCCGACTTCTTCGTCACCTACATGACCACCAGCCTCGAAGCCGGCGAGATCCTGACCGAGGTGCGCGTGCCGGTGCTGCCCGCCGGGCGGCGCTGGGCGATCCAGGAGTTCGCGCGGCGCAACGGCGACCTGGCGCTGGCCGGCGTGGCCGTCGCGCTGGATGTGCAGGGTGGCCAGTGCCGCAACCTGCGCATCGCCGCCTTCGGCGTGCAGGCCACCGCGGTGCGCTTGGGTGCGGCGGAGCAACTGCTCGAAGGCCGCGCGGCCGATGCATCCGGTTTCGAGGCCGCGGGGCGCGCCGGTGCCGCCGCGCTGGACGAGCCGATGAGCTGCGTGCACGCCTCGGCCGACTACCGGCGCCACCTGGTGGCCACGCTGGCCGCGCGCGCGCTGGCCGAGGCCGTGGCCCGAGCCGGATGAGCCCGGCACTTACCGAGAGTCCAAAGCCATGACCACCCCCCAGCGCATAGAGCTTCAAGTCAACGGCCATCGCGTGGTGCGCGAAGTCGAGCCGCGCCTGACGCTGGCCGACTTCCTGCGCCACGAGCTGCACCTGGGCGGCACCCACGTCGGCTGCGAGCACGGCATCTGCGGCGTGTGCACGGTGCAGATCGACGGGCGCAGCGCGCGCTCGTGCCTGACGCTGGCGGTGCAGGCCGACGGCTGCAAGGTCAGCACGGTCGAGGGCCTGCGCGACGCCGAAAGCGGCGCGCTGCACCCGATCCAGCAGGCCTTCATCGACGCTCGCGGCCTGCAGTGCGGTTTTTGCACGCCGGGCTTCCTGATGAGCACGCAAGAGCTGCTGCGCAAGCACCCCGATCCCAGCGACGAGCAGATCAAGGAAGCGCTGGGCGGCGTGCTGTGCCGCTGCACCGGCTACCAGAGCATCGTCGAGTCGGTGAAGCTGGCGGCACAGCGTTTGAAGGAGCAGGCAGCGTCATGACGATCCAGATCCCCACCGCGCCCGACCAGTTGCCCGGCGGCGAGCCGCGCTACATCGGCAAGTCGGTCAACCGCGTCGAAGACCCGGCGCTGGTGTCGGGCAGCGCGCAGTTCATCGACAACCTGTCGCTGCCGGGCATGCTGCATTGCGCGATCCTGCGCAGCCCGCACCCGCACGCGCGCATCGTGCGCGTCGACGCCAGCAAGGCGCTGGCGCTGGATGGTGTGGAAGCGGTGGTCAGCGGCGAGGACTTCGCGCGCTGGTGCAACCCGAACTACACCGCGCCCGAGGGCTGGGGCACCTACAGCATGGCGGTGGACAAGGCGCGCTACGTCGGCGAGCCGGTGGCCGCGGTGGCGGCGAGCAGCCGCTACGTGGCCGAGGACGCGCTCGAGCTGATCGAGGTCGAATACGAAGTGCTGCCGCCGCTGCCCGACGCCGAGGCCGCGATCGCCCCGGGCGCGCCGCTGCTGCACCCCGAGCGCGGCAGCAACGTGATGCTCGAGCGCAACTACACCTGGGGCGAGGTCGACCGCGTCTTTGCCGAGGCCGACCGCGTGGTGCAGCGCAAGTTTCGCTGGAACCGTGTCGGCGCCAACCCGACCGAGACCTTCGGCTGCATCTGCCAGTGGGACCTGGCCGACAACAGCCTGACCTGCCACGGCTCGTTTCAGGTGCCGCGCTTCATGGCGCTGGCCAAGTCGATGACGCTGAAGCTGCCGAGCAACCGCGTGCGCATCGTGGCACTGCCGATGGGCGGCGGCTTCGGCGGCAAGGGCGGGCCGCGCGGCACCGACATCGCCGCGCTGCTGTCGCGCAAGGCCTGCGGCCGCCCGGTGAAGTACATCGAAGACCGCATGGAATACCTGCTGGCCGGCGGCGGGCAGTCGTGGGACCGGCGCTACGAGGCCGCGCTGGCGCTGAAGGCCGACGGCACCGTCACGGGCTTGCGCGTCAAGCTGCTCGACGACCAGGGCGCCACCGCCGAGGGCTACGGCTCGATCTCGGTGGCCAAGCCGCTGGCCGCCTTCACCGGCAGCTACCGCATCGAGGCCGCGAGCTACGAGGTCAAGCTGGTGGCCACCAACCGCGCCCCCACCTATGCCTACCGCGGCTACGGGCCGCCGCCGCACTTCCTGGTGCTGGAATCGCTGATCGACATCGCGGCGCGCGAACTGCAACTCGATCCGGCCGAGCTGCGCCGGCGCAACTACATCCGCCCCGAGCAGTTCCCCTACACCATCCCCAGCGGCAACGAGTACGACAGCGGCAACTACGCCGGCGTGCTCGATCGCGTGATCGAGTTGTCCGAGTACCGCGCGCTGCGCGAGCAGCAGGCCGCCGCGCGCAAGCAAGGGCGGCTGGTGGGCGTGGGCATCGTCAGCACGGTGGAGCCCGGCGTGTTCGACTGGAACGCCTACGCCACGGTGGGCGTGCCCGGGGTGGGCGTGCCCGAGGGCGTGAAGGTCGCGGTCGACGTGCTGGGCAACATCACGGTGGCGGTGGGCTTCAACCTGCAAGGCCAGGGCCAGTTCACGGTGGCCGCGCAGGTGGTGGCCGACTACTTCGGTGTCGACATGGGCGTGGTGCGCGTGGCCACCGCGTCGTCCGACGTGGCGGTGGCGCACTTCGGCCAGGGCGGCAGCCGGCTCGGCGTGGCGGTCAGCGGCGCGATCATCGGCGCCTGCGAGAAGCTGAAGGCGCTGTTTTGCAAGGTGGTGGCGCACGTGATGCAGACCACGCCCGATCGCGTCGAGCTGCGCGCCGGGCGCGTGCAGTTGATCGGCGCGCCCGAGCACGGCATGACCGTGGCCGAGGTCGCGGGGCTGATGTTGAGCCGCACCGACCTGCTGCCCGATGGCGTCGAACCCTGCCCCGAGGCGATCTACGTGTGGAGCGCGCCCAACCGCAATGCGCCCGACGACCAGGGCCGCTGCCGCAGCTACCTCACCGCCGCCAACGCCACCCACGTGGCGCTGATCGAGATCGACCGCGAAACCGGCCGCGTCGACATCCTGCGCTACTTCGTCGTCGACGACTGCGGCACGCGGCTGAACCCGGCCTCGGTGGACGGGCAGCTGCAAGGCGGCATCGCGCAGGGCGTGGGCGCGGCGCTGTACGAGGAATACGTCTACGACGCGCAGGGCCAGCCGCTGGTCAGCACCTTCGTCGACTACCTGATGCCCACCATCCACGAGGTGCCGATGACGGTGAAGGACCACCTGGTCACGCCGTCGCCGGTGGCCCCGTTGGGCGCCAAGGGCTGCGGCGAAGGCGCGATCCACACCACGCCGGCCACACTGCTGTGCGCGATCAACGACGCGCTGGCGCCGCTGGGCAAGGAGATGCTGGAAACCCCGGCCTCGCCGCACCGGCTGTGGAAGCTGCTGCACGAACCAGGAGCCGCGTCGTGAGCGCCGCACCCGCTGATCGCCCCGACCTGAGCAAGGGCCCGCTGGCCGGCCTGCGCGTGCTCGACTGCTCGACCATGCTCGCCGGCCCCTACGCCGCCACGTTGCTGGGCGACCTGGGCGCCGACGTCATCAAGCTCGAATCACATTACGGCGACGAAAGCCGCCACCTCGGGCCGCTGCGCGGCGGCGAGCGCGGCCCCTACCTGAGCCTGAACCGCAGCAAGCGCGCGCTGGTGCTCGACCTGCAGCAGGCCGACGCGCAGGCCGTGTTCGCGCGGCTGGCCGCCACCACCGACATCCTCGTCACCAACATCCGCGAGCCGGCGCTGAGCAAGCTCGGCCTGGACTACGAGCAGGTGCGGCTGCACCGGCCCGACATCGTGTGGATCCACGTCACCGCTTTCGGTGCCGACGGCCCTTATGCGGGGCGCCCGGGCATCGACTTCCTGGCGCAGGGCTACACCGGGGTGCTCACGCTCAACGGCCACCCGAACGACGCGCCGGTGCGCACCGGCTTTCCGGCGGTGGACGTGATGACCTCGCTGCTGGTGGCCAATGCCGCGCAAGCCGCGCTGCGCGTGCGCGACCTGACCGGCGCCGGCCAGCGCATCGAGGTCTCGCTGCTCGATGCGCTGATGCACGCGCAGGCCAGTTCGATCGGCACCTATCTGGCCACCGGCGACCGCCCGGCCAAGACCGGCAACCGCAGCCTGTACTTCGCGCCGTCGGGCGTGTACCCGACGCGCGACGGCAAGCACGTGGTCATCACCACGCCGGGCGAGAAGTTCTTCGCCAAGGTGTGCCGCGCGCTCGACGCCGACTGGGACACCGACCCGCGCTTCCATGACATCCACGCCCGGCTGGAAAACCAGGACGAACTCGACCGCGTGATGGCCGAGCGCACGCGCCAGTACGACCGCGACGTGCTGGTCGAGCGGCTGGTGGCGGCCGACGTGCTGACCGCGCCGATCAACGAGGTCGAGGACGTGATCAAGGACCCGCAGATCCTGCACAACCGCA
>CALBTN010000105.1 GCA_937967345.1 uncultured Rubrivivax sp.
TTCGAGCCGGGCTGGGACGTGGCCGCCGTGCTGGTGCCCAGCGGCGCGCCCAGCCCGCACTGGTTCTACCTGCCGGCGCTGGCGCTGATCGCGCTGGTGTGGTGGCGCCAGGGGCGGCGGCTGGGCTGAGAGTGGGTGAACAGCCGTCGGCGCTGCGTCGCGCTGCCTCGCGCGGCTTCGCGATCAACCACCGGGTTCGACTGCCTGGGCACAGGCGATCCGCCTCGCCCGGCGATGAGCCGCTGCGGCCTGTGCAGGCCGCCCTTCAGGAAGAGTTCAGCGCAATGGCTATGTCGCTCGCCACATCGCGAGCCGCGGCAATGGCCGCCCGGATCAGAACAGGCTGCCGGCGGCTGGTGGCGCCCCCGGGCCGACCACCTTGCCGCTGCCGGCGCGCGGCGCGCGCTGCAGCGGCGCGGGCTCGGCCAGCAGCTCGCCACCCCACTGCTTGAAGTAGCCGGCGGCGTCGGCCACCGCGCAGCTCAACCAGGCGTCGTGGTCGGCAGGCTCGAGGATCACCACCATGCGCTTCTCGTCGCCCGGCCGGTGCATGCGCTGGAACACCGGGTGGCCATCGGCATTGACCGTCAGCATCGCGAAGCTGAACATCTCGAGTCCGTCGGGACGCCTCCACCGCGTGTAGATGCCGGCAATGCCCAGCGGCAGCGCACCCGGGCGGCTGATGCGCCAGCGCACCGCGCGGCCGGTCTCCCAGCACGGCTCGTAGACGCACTCGACCGGCACGATGCAGCGCTGGGCGCGCCGCCACGCGTCGCGAAAGCTCGCCAACTGGTGCACCGTCTCGCTGCGCGCGTTGTAGGTGCGCCGGCCGTAGGCGATCTCCTTGGCGAAGAACGGCAGCAACCCGAAGGCGCCGTCATCCACCACCTTGTCGCCCGAGCCCGGCTCGGCCAGCCGGATGAAAGGCGCCAGCGCGGTCGGGAAGACATCGGCCGGCGGCTCGTCGCGCGCGCGCTCGACGCCGAAGAACGACAGCAGCCGGTCGCGCCGGGTCACCGGCTGGTAGTTCGAGCACATGGCACCAAAGTCTGTTGGGCTTGCCCTTGCCGCAGAACGAATCAGGCCCCCGTGGACCGGCCAACAAAAAGCGGCGCATCGAGCGCCGCTGAACGATTGAACCTGCTGCTGGTGGGCGGTGCAGGGTTCGAACCTGCGACCCCTGCCGTGTGAAGGCAGTGCTCTACCGCTGAGCTAACCGCCCGGAAAGCGTGTTCCGGAAAAGCCGCGGATTATGCCAGATCGGCCTGCCACACCAGCTTGCCGCGACTGGCCTTGTCGATGTCGGCCAGCAGCGCGCGGTGCGCGGCCAGTTCCTCGGCGCTGGGCTGCAGCACCGGCAGCTCGAAGGCCGACAGCTCGATGGTCTCGACCACGCCGCCGCCTTGGTCTTGCGCCTCGTCGATCACCAGCGAGCCCTGGCCGCGCGTCATGCCGATCCAGACTTCGGCCAGCAGCCCGGCGTCGAGCAGCGCGCCGTGCAGCGTGCGGTTGGAGTTGTCGACCTCGAGCCGCTTGCACAGCGCGTCCAGCGAGTTGCTCTTGCCCGGGTACAGCTCGCGCGCCAGCAGCAGGCTGTCGGTGATCTGCGCAACCTGCGCGGCCACGCCGGGGCGGCCACAGCGCTGCAGTTCGCGGTCGAGAAAACCCAGGTCGAACGGCGCGTTGTGGATCACCAGTTCGGCACCGGCGAGGTAGGACATCAACTCGTCGACGATCGCCGCGAACAGCGGCTTGTCGGCCAGGAACTCCTCGGTCAGGCCGTGCACGCGCAGCGCGTCGGGGTGGCTGGCGCGCTGCGGGTTCAGGTAGTAGTGGCGGTGGTCGCCGGTGAGCTGGCGGCCGACCATCTCGATGCAACCGATCTCGATGACGCGGTCGCCGCCGTCGGCGTTCAGCCCGGTGGTCTCGGTGTCGAGGAAGATCCTTCTCATCGCGCCGATTGTGCGCGCGCGGCACGCACCCACATCCACACCCCGATCGCGATCATCGGCAGGCTCAGCCACTGGCCCTGGCTCAGGCCGAGCGCGCGCAGGCCGAGGAAGCTGTCGGGCTCGCGGAAGTATTCGGCGGCAAAGCGCAGCACGCCGTAACCGACGAGAAAGGCGCCGGAGACCTGGCCGGTAGGCCGCGGCCGCGCCGCGTACCACCACAGCAGCACGAACAACAGCACGCCTTCCAGCGCGAACTGGTACAGCTGCGACGGGTGGCGCGGGATCATCGTGCCCGACTGCGGAAACACCATCGCCCAAGGCAGCGAGGGATCGGCGGCGCGGCCCCACAGCTCGCCGTTGATGAAGTTGCCGATGCGCCCCGCGGCCAGGCCGAGCGGCACGCACGGCGCGATCACGTCGGTGACCTCGAGAAAGCGCCGCTCGCGCCGCCGCGCGAACAGCACCATTGCCGCCAGCACGCCGAGCAGCCCGCCGTGGAACGACATGCCGCCTTGCCACACCGCCAGCACCTCGAGCGGATGGGCGGCGTAGTAACCCGGCTTGTAGAACAGCACATAACCCAGGCGCCCGCCGATGACCACGCCGAGCAGGCCGTAGAACAGCAAGTCCTCGATGTCGCTGCGGGCCCAGCCGGCCTGGGCCAGCCACGGCTGGCGCACGCGCCGCGCGCCCAGCGCGATGAACAGCGCAAAGGCCACCAGGTAGGTCAGGCCGTACCAGTGGATCTGGATGGGGCCGATGGCGATGGCCACCGGGTCGAATTGCGGATGCACCAGCATCGTCGGTCCAAGCCTCCTTGCCGCCCTTGGGTCGGCGGCGATTGTCGCCGTCGCCGAGGGCCATTGCGCCGCGGGCGATACTGCAGTCTTTGCCAGACCCGAAAGAACCCGCGATGAGCATCAACCGCCGCTCCAAGAACATCACCGAAGGCGTGGCCCGCGCGCCCAACCGCTCGATGTACTACGCGATGGGCTATACCCCGTCCGACTTCGCCAAGCCGATGATCGGCGTGGCCAACGGCCACTCGACGATCACGCCGTGCAACTCCGGCCTGCAGCGGCTGGCCGACGCGGCAGTGGCCGGACTGAAGGAAGCTGGCGCGAATCCGCAGGTCTTCGGCACACCCACCATCAGCGACGGCATGGCGATGGGCACCGAGGGCATGAAGTACAGCCTGGTGTCGCGCGAGGTCATCGCCGACTGCGTCGAGACCTGCGTCGGCGGCCAGTGGATGGACGGCGTGATGGTCATCGGCGGCTGCGACAAGAACATGCCCGGCGGCATGATGGGCATGCTGCGCTCCAACGTGCCGTCGATCTACATCTACGGCGGCACCATCCTGCCCGGGCGCTACAAGGGGCAGGACCTGAACATCGTCAGCGTGTTCGAGGCGGTGGGCCAGTTCAGCGCCGGCAAGATGAGCGAGGA
>CALBTN010000106.1 GCA_937967345.1 uncultured Rubrivivax sp.
GTACCGGGGCTGCGCGTGCGCTGAACCGACCGGCCGTTCGTTCGCACAGCGGCGCCCGGCGGCGCGCTCAGCGCGGCCGGGCCGCGAGATCCTGCGCCACCAGCTCGCCGACGTCGGCGTCGATCAGCGGCCAGAACGGGTTGCTGCGCAGCCGCGTCAGCGATCCCAGCGAAATCGTGACGGCGCCGCTTTCACCGCGCAGCAGCCACGAGCCGATGCTGGGGATGCCATCGCGCCCGCTGCCGCGCACGAAGCCGTACACCGGGTCGTCGGCCGGGAACGGCAGCGCCACGTGGCCCAGCGACACCAGCCCGCCCGGCCATTCGAGCGCCACCGGCCGCAGCTGCGGCGCCGCGCCCGGCACCAGCCGGCGCACCGCGATGCGCGGCAGACGCGATTCGGCATTGCTGACCAGGTCCAGCGTGTACGCGCGCGGCACCGCCTCGATGCGGTCGATCAGCGCGCGCGGCTGCGGGCTCTCGACGCCGGCCAGCTCGGGCAGGCGATTCAGGTCGAACAGCACCAGCCGGTGCGCGGGTCCGTCGAGTCGCGCATAGACCTGGTCGACCAGCCCGTCCGAGCCGACGGTGGAGTCGACCACCGACTGCCAGCTGACCACCGGCGGCAACTGCGCCAGCCGCCCTGCACTCTGGGCTTCTTGCAACGCACGCTGCAGCGCGCGCGTCGCGCGGTTGATCTGCCGCGAGGCGTTGACCGCGAAGGAGTTGTACTTGTAGGGGTCGAACTCGGGCGCCACCGCCTGCCAGCGCACCTTGTCGAGCAGTGGAATCGGTACCACCGCGAACATGTCGATGACCTCGGCCAGCATCGCCACCGGCGTCAGCGCGATCGCCGGCGACACCAGCAGCACGCGGTCGGGCCGGCGCAGCGCCGGGTCCTGCAGCGCGTCCAGCGCGTACTGCAGCGCCAGCGTGCCACCCGACGAATAGCCGCCGACATAAAACGGCTGGCCCGGCGCGACGCGCGCGCTCACGTCTTTCGCCGCGATGCGCAGCGCCGCGGTCCAGTCAGCGGCGCTCATCGAGGTCATCATCGACGGCAGCGTGCCGTGGCCGGGCAAGCGCAGCACCGTGACGTCGAAGCCGCGCGCGTGCAGCGATTCGGCCAGCGCGCGCATCGAGTACGGTGAATCGGTCAGGCCGTGCACCAGCAGCGCGTGGCCCACGGGCTGCGGCGGCGCCAGGCGAAAACTGCGGTTGTAGGGCGCGCCATCGGCCAGCCGCTGCAGCCACCCCGCGGCGTTGAAGCGGCTGTGCTGGAAGGCTTCGCCGCCCGGCGCGGTGCAATCCTGCCGCGGCTTGTCCCCGCACGCCGGACCGGCGCCGTCGCGCGCCCAGGCGGCGGTCTTGGCCTGCAATTCGTCGAACAGCTTGGCCTCCAGCCGCAGATATCCGGCGAAGTCGAGGTCGGCGTGGCGGCGGGCATCGAACTCGCCTTGCAGCCGCTCGGTGTGCCAACGCTGCAGCGGCGGCAGCGCACTGACCGCGTACAGCGTGAAGCCCAGCGCCAGCATCAACAGCATCGCCAGCAGCCACAGCGCCAGCCGCAGGCCATAGCGCAGCACGCGGCGCGGCGCGGACACGGCAGCAGCCCTCACTGCGCGACGAACACCGCGAACCAGCGCTGCGGGTCGGTCCAGCAGCGCGTGTGCCGGTAGCCGGCGCGGCGCAGCAGCGCATCAAAGCCCTCGACCGAGTACTTGCAGGCGATCTCGGTCAGGACACGCTCGCCGGCGCGCCGGCGCAGGCTGCCGCCCGGCCAGCGCACCTGCAGATCGCGGCGCGCCTCGAGATGCATTTCGATGCGCGCGTGCGCGGCATCGAACAGCGCCACGTGGCGCCACTGCGCGAGGTCGAAGTCGCTGCCGAGCAAGCGGTTGACGTGCCGCAGCAGGTTCAGGTTGAACGCCGCGGTGACACCCAACGCATCGTCATAGGCGCTTTGCAGCAGCGCGGCAGGCTTGAGCAGGTCGACCCCGATCAGCAGCGCACCACCCGGCGCCGCGTCGCGCACCCGGCGCAGGAACGGCTCGGCTTGTTGTGGCGCGAAGTTGCCGATGCTCGAGCCCGGATAGAACATCAGCCGCGTTGCGCCGTCCGGCTGCGGCGGAAGATCGAGCGCGGCCGTGAAGTCGATGCCGACACCGGTCATCGGCAGCTGCGGGTGGCGCGCCTGCAAGGCCAGCAGCGAGCGCCGCAGGAACGGCACCGAGATGTCGACCGCGACGTAGCGGCTGGGGCGCAGCGCCTCGAACAGCGCCGCAGCCTTCAGGCAGTTGCCCGCACCCAGATCGACCAGCGTGCGGCCGCTGCCGCAGGCTTGCGCGATCGCGCCAAGGTGCTGCTCGAGGATCGACGCCTCGGTGCGCGTCGGGTAGTACTCGTCGAGCTCGGTGATGGCCTCGAACAGCCGCGAGCCGAGCGCGTCGTACAGGAACTTCGGCGCGATCGACGGCTGCGGCTGCAGCAGGCCGCGGGCCAGCTCGTCGCGCGGCGATAGCTGCTGGCCGCCGGGCCGTTGGATGAACTCGACCGGCCGCGCTTCAGCAAAGACCGAGGGCATGAGCCGACTGTAGCAAGCACCCGCGCCCGCCACCTGCACAAGGTGATGCAAGTTCAGCGCGGCTTGGATTGCGCTTCGAGCACGGCCTGCGCCAGCGCGTCGCGGCTGCGGTAGTGCGGCACGCGATCGATGCGCCGCTGCAGCGACTGCCACGCGCTGTTGTGGCCGGCCACCTCGTCGCGCCAGTACGCGTCGGCCAGTGCGACGTTGTTCGCCAAGTCCAGCTCGAACGCCTGCTTCGACGCCGCATCGGCGAAGAAGAACACGCGGCCCTCGTGCAGCAGCCACACCGTCGGGTCGGCCGCATCGGGAATCGCGAACACCATGCGCATCGCGTCGAAGCCGTGGTAGGCCAGCCGGTAGCGCTGCGGCTCGAGCTGGAACTGCGCCTGGTGCTCGGCGCTCGCAAATTGATAGGCCACGCCGTCGAGTTCGATGCGATGCTGCGGCAAACCCGGCAGCGCCTGGCCGGCCGTGAAGTAGCCGACGACGTCGTAGCCGCACAGCATCAGGCGCGCGTCGTCGCCGTGGCGCACCGCATTTACCGGCTTCAGCGAGCTGGCCGGGTTCTGCGCGACCAGCGTGTTGCAACCCGACAGCGCGGCCAGCATCAAGCACAGCGCAGGCAGCGCCGAAGCGGGCCGAAGCATCATCAGCGCTGCGCGATCGGCTTCACGTCGCGCGACGGCGAGCCGGCATACAGCTGGCGCGGGCGGCCGATCTTGTACTCGGGGTCGTCGAGCATTTCGTTGAGCTGCGCGATCCAGCCCACCGTGCGCGCCAGCGCGAAGATCGCGGTGAACAAGCTCACCGGGATGCCGATCGCGCGCTGCACGATGCCCGAGTAGAAGTCGACGTTCGGGTACAGCTTGCGCGCGACGAAGTATTCGTCCTCGAGCGCGATCTTCTCCAGCGCCATCGCCAGCTTGAACAGCGGGTCGTCGTGCAGGCCCAGCGCTTCCAGCACCTCGTGGCAGGTCTCGCGCATCAGCTTGGCGCGCGGGTCGTAGTTCTTGTAGACGCGGTGGCCGAAGCCCATCAGCTTGACGGTGGAGTTCTTGTCCTTCACCTGCTTGATGAATTCGCCGATCTTCTCGACCCCGCCCTGGCGCTGGATGTCCTCGAGCATGTTCAGCGCCGCCTCGTTGGCACCGCCGTGCGCCGGGCCCCACAGGCAGGCCACGCCGGCGGCGATCGCGGCGAAGGGGTTGGTGCCCGAGCTGCCGCACAGCCGCACGGTCGAGGTGCTGGCGTTTTGCTCATGGTCGGCATGCAGGATGAAGATGCGGTCCATCGCCCGCACCAGCACGTCGTTGGGCACGTAGTCCTCGCACGGCGTGGCGAACATCATGCGCATGAAGTTGCCGGCGTAGCCCAGGTCGTTGCGCGGATACATGAACGGCTGGCCGACGCCGTACTTGTGGGCCATGGACACCAAGGTGGGCATCTTGGCGATCAGCCGGATCGCCGCGATTTCGCGGTGGCGCGGATTGTTGATGTCGGTGCTGTCGTGATAGAAGGCCGACAGCGCACCGACCAGCCCGGTCATCACCGCCATCGGGTGCGCGTCGCGGCGGAAGCCCCGCAGGAAGAACTGCATCTGCTCGTTGACCATCGTGTGGTTGTTGACGAGCTTGTGGAAGTCCTTCTGCTGCCCCTCGTTGGGCAGCTCGCCGTACAGCAGCAGGTAGCAGGTGTCGAGGAAGTCGCACTGCGTGGCCAGCTGCTCGATCGGGTAGCCGCGGTACAGCAGCTCGCCCTTGTCGCCGTCGATGTAGGTGATGGTGCTGTTGCACGACGCCGTGCTCAGGAAACCCGGGTCGTAGGTGAACTTGCCGGTCTGCGCGTACAGCTTGCGGATGTCGATCACGTCCGGGCCGATGCTGCCCGTGTAGATCGGCAGATCCATGGTCGGGCTGCCGTCGGAGAACGACAGCGTGGCTTTCACGTCGGACAAAGACATCATGGCGTCATTCCTTTGGGGTAATCACCGGGAGGGGGGCTGCGCAGCAGGCCCAGTACGTCGCGCACCTCGGGCCGATCCATCGCCGCCGACAGCTCGTTGCGGCGCAGCAGCAGATCGAGCAGGTCGTTGTCGGGCAGATCCATCAGGTGCTGCAGGCCGCGCGCCTGGCGCAGCGTCAGGCGGCTGGCGTGGCGGTCGAAGAAGCGCTGAATGAACAGATCGTTCTCGAGCAGGCCGCGGCGGCAGCCCCAGCGCAGGCGGCTCAGCGCGCGCTCGTCGAGGATCTGATCCGCATCGTTCACGGCGCTGGGTCTCGTCAGATGCTGCGCAGCGCGATCATCTCTTTGATCTTGCTGATCGCCAGGGCCGGGTTCAGGCCCTTCGGACACACATCGGTGCAGTTCATGATCGTGTGGCAGCGGAACAGCCGGTACGGGTCTTCCAGGTTGTCCAGCCGCTCGCCGGTGGCCTGGTCGCGGCTGTCGACGATGAAGCGGTAGGCCTGCAGCAAGCCGGCCGGGCCGACGTACTTGTCGGGGTTCCACCAGAAGCTGGGGCAGGCCGTCGAGCAGCAAGAGCACAGGATGCACTCGTACAGCCCGTTGAGCTCGTCGCGCTCCTCGGGCGACTGCAGCCGCTCCTTCTCGGGCGGCGGCGTGTCGTTGACCAGATACGGCTTGATCGAGTGGTACTGGGTGAAGAACTGCGTCATGTCGACGATCAGGTCGCGTACCACCGGCAGGCCCGGCAACGGCTTGAGCACGACGGTGCCGGGCAGCGTGCGCATGTTGGTCAGGCAGGCCAGGCCGTTCTTGCCGTTGATGTTCATCGCGTC